>BBBN01000156.1 GCA_001311585.1 Thermus sp. JCM 17653 | reverse complement strand
GGGCCTAGCCGAGGACGTCCTTCCCGACGGGAGCCTCCTGGTGGGCGGGGTGCGGGTGGGGGCGGGGGAGGTGGAGCTTCTGCCCTTGATTGAGTAAGCCAGGCTTAGATTTTCCTCACCGTTTCTGCTAGGATAGGGGTAGGTATGTTCGCCCGGATCTTCACCAAGGAAGAGGCCGACGCCCTCCTGCCCGAGATCCGCCGGGTCCTAAAGGAGATGCGCCAGAACCGAAAGGAGCTCCAGGAGGCCCAAAGGCGGCTTGCCGAGGCCCGGGGGCTTGAGCGGAGAGCCCTGGAGGAGGAGGCCCGCTTCCTCCTGGGGGCCTCGAGGCCGACGCCCGCTACCTGGCCTCCCTGGGGGTCTTCCTCAAGGACCTGGACCAGGGCCTGGTGGACTTCCCCGCCCGCATCGGGGGCGAGGTGGTCTTCCTCTGCTGGCAGGAGGGGGAGCCCGAGGTGGCCCACTACCACCCCCTCTCCGGGGGCTTCGCCGAGCGCAGGCCCCTTGCGGAAGAAACCCCTACCCTTCCCCAAAGGCCCCGCGCCGGCGAAAGGCGTCCAGGCGCCTGAGGTCCTCCCGGGCAAGGTCGTCCCGCCCCGCCATGGACTCCAGGTGGTGCCTGAGCTCGTGGAGGAGGGTTTCCCACACCTCGGCCTCCCAGTCCAACCCCTCCCCCGCCACCTTCTGGAAAGAGCCGTAGTAGAGGGCGATGTGCCGCCCCAGGCCCTCAAACCCCCCGAGGCCGAGGGCGGCCCGGGGTCCAGGTACTCCCCCAGGCGCCAGACGCCCTCGAGCCCCGGCTCCGGCTTGGCCTGGGGGAAGACGTGCACTCCCTGGAGGCCCCTTTTGAAGTCCTCGGGGATCTCCTCCCAGAGCCTCTCCACCAGCTCCACGAAGGCCTCGTAGGTCATGGCCGGTGGTAGGGGTGGCCCGCCCTTAGGGTGAGGACCCGGTAGAGCTGCTCCAAAAGAACCAGGAGGGCGAGCTCGTGCTGGAGGGTTAAGGGGGAGAGGGAAAGCAGGAGGTCGGCCTCCTCCCGCACCGCCTCGGGGTGCCCCTCGGCCCCGCCCACGAGGAAGGCCACCCGCTCCCCCTCAAAGGAGAGGAGCCTCTGGTAGAGCTCCTCGGTGGTCAAGAGCCTCCCCCGCTCGTCCAGGACCACCTTCCGGTGGCCCTCGGCCTTGGGGAGGAGCTCCTCCCCTTTCCGGACGAAGACCAGGTCCAAAGGCGCGTACCTCTGGATGCGCCCAGCGTACTCCTCCACCCCCAGGCGGGCGTAGGCCAGCCGGGGCCTGCCCACCGCCACCACCCGCAGGCGCACAACCCCATGCTAACGCAGGCCCGCAAAGGGGGTATACTCGGGGCGAAGGGAAAGTGGGATCCAGCCCCACCCCCGGAAAGGAGGCCTGAGGCCCTTACCCAGGGCGGGCTTCCCGGCGCCAAAAGCGCCAAGAAGGAGGGTGCCATGGTCAAGGAAACCCATCGGTTCGCGCCCTTCACCGAGGAGCTATAAGGCTCATCGGGGAGGAAGGGGAGTGGCTTGGGGACTTCCCCTTGGACCTCGAGGGGGAGAAGCTAAGGAGGCTCTACCGGGACATGCTGGCCGCCCGGATGCTGGACGAGCGCTACACCATCCTCATCCGCACAGGCAAGACCAGCTTCATCGCCCCTGCTGCGGGGCACGAGGCCGCCCAGGTGGCCATCGCCCACGCCATAAGGCCGGGCTTTGACTGGGTCTTCCCCTACTACCGCGACCACGGCCTGGCCCTGGCCCTAGGGATCCCCCTCAAGGAGCTCTTCGGCCAGATGCTCGCCACCAAGGCCGACCCCAACAAGGGCCGCCAGATGCCCGAGCACCCCGGCTCCAAGGCCCTCAACTTCTTCACCGTGGCGAGCCCCATCGCCTCCCACGTGCCCCCGGCCGCAGGCGCCGCCATCAGCATGAAGCTCCTCCGCACGGGCCAGGTGGCGGTCTGCACCTTCGGGGACGGGGCCACCAGCGAAGGGGACTGGTACGCCGGGATCAACTTCGCCGCCGTGCAGGGGGCGCCCGCGGTCTTCATCGCCGAGAACAACTTCTACGCCATCAGCGTGGACTACCGCCACCAGACCCACAGCCCCACCCTCGCGGACAAGGCCCACGCCTTCGGCATCCCCGGCTACCTGGTGGACGGGATGGACGTGCTGGCCAGCTACTACGTGGTCAAGGAGGCGGTGGAGCGGGCGAGGAGGGGGGAGGGCCCAAGCCTCGTGGAGCTACGGGTCTACCGCTACGGCCCCCACTCCTCCGCCGACGACGACAGCCGCTACCGGCCCAAGGAGGAGGTGGCGTTCTGGCGCAAGAAGGACCCCATCCCCCGCTTCCGGCGCTTCCTCGAGGCCCAAGGCCTCTGGAACGAGGAGTGGGAGGAGGACGTCCGGGAGGAGATCCGGGCCGAGCTGGAAAGGGCCTTAAAGGAGGCGGAGGAGGCGGGGCCCGTGCCCCCCGAGTGGATGTTCGCGGACGTCTTCGCCGAAAAGCCCTGGCACCTCCTCCGCCAGGAGGCCCTCCTCAAGGAGGAGCTTTAGGGGGTGGGTATGGCCCTCATGACCATGGTGCAGGCCCTGAACCGGGCCCTGGACGAGGAGATGGCCAAAGACCCCAAGGTGGTGGTCCTGGGGGAGGACGTGGGGAAAAGGGGCGGGGTCTTCCTCGTGACCGAGGGGCTTCTCCAGAAGTACGGCCCCGACCGGGTCATGGACACCCCCCTCTCCGAGGCGGCCATCGTGGGAGCCGCCCTCGGCATGGCCGCCCACGGCCTGAGGCCCGTGGCCGAGATCCAGTTTGCCGACTACATCTTCCCGGGCTTTGACCAGCTGGTAAGCCAGGTGGCCAAGCTCCGCTACCGCTCTGGGGGCCAGTTCACCGCGCCCTTGGTGGTGCGGATGCCCTCAGGGGGCGGGGTGAAGGGCGGGCACCACCACTCCCAAAGCCCCGAGGCCCACTTCGTCCACACCGCCGGGCTCAAGGTGGTGGCCGTCTCCACCCCCTACGACGCCAAGGGGCTCCTCAAGGCCGCCATCCGCGACGAGGACCCCGTGGTCTTCCTGGAGCCCAAGAGGCTCTACCGCTCGGTGAAGGAAGAGGTGCCCGAGGAGGACTACACCCTTCCCATCGGCAAGGCGGCCCTAAGGCGCGAAGGAAAGGACCTCACCCTCATCGGCTACGGCACCGTGATGCCCGAGGTCCTGCAGGCGGCGGAGGAACTGGCCAAGGCCGGGGTCTCGGCCGAGGTCTTGGACCTAAGGAGCCTCATGCCCTGGGACTACGAGGCGGTGATGAACTCCGTGGCCAAGACGGGGAGGGTGGTCCTGGTTTCCGACGCCCCCCGGCACGCGAGCTTCATAAGCGAGGTGGCGGCCACCATCGCCGAGGACATCCTAGACATGCTCCTCGCCCCGCCCCTCCGGGTCACGGGGTTTGACACCCCCTACCCCTACGCCCAGGACAAGCTCTACCTGCACCGTCACCCGCATCCTGAACGCCGCCAAGCGGGCGCTAGACTACTGATATGCCGAGGGAAGTCATCTTCTTGGTAGAAGAGGCAGAAGAGGGGGGGTTCGTGGCCCGGGCCCTGGGAGAAGCCATCTTCACGGAGGGAGAAACCTGGGAGGAACTCAAGGAGATGGTGCGGGACGCGGTGCGGTGCCACTTCGGCGAAGAAGCCCCCCCCATCATCCGCCTGCACTTCGTCCGCGAGGAGGTCCTTACCCCGTGAAGCTTCCCCGCGACCTCACCGGGGAGGAGCTCGTCCAAAAACTGGCCCGCCTGGGCTACCAGGTAGAGCGGCAAACGGGAAGCCACGTGCGCATGGTCTGGAAAGGCCCAAAGGGTGAACACGCCGTCACCATCCCCCTGCACCGGCCGCTGAAGGTGGGTACCTTGGCCGGAATCCTGAGGGCGGTGGCGGAGGCCCGCGGCGTGGACCGCAAAGCCCTTGAGCGCCTTTTGGACCTGTAGAGGAGGAGTATGCCCAAGGAAATCCTCATGCCTGAGCTCGCCGAAAGCGTGGTGGAAGGCGAGATCCTGAAGTGGCTCGTGGAGGAAGGGGACTACCTGAAGAAGGACCAGCCCTTCGTGGAGGTCATGACCGACAAGGTCACGGTGGAGCTGCCCTCGCCCTACGAAGGGGTCCTCTTGAAGAAGCTAGCCAAGGAGGGAGAGGTGGTCAAGGTCCACGCCCCCATCGCCCTCATCGCCGAGCCCGGCGAGGCGGTGGAGGGCGTGAAGGAGGCCCCCCCCGGTGCAGGCGGTGGAGGAGCGCTCCATCGTGGAGCCGGGCCTGCCCGCAAAGGAGGAGAAGGAGGACCTCTCCCTCTTCAAGCCGGACCCCACGCAGGTGGCGGTGAAAAACCCCTTCCTCTCCGGGGAAAAGCCCCAGGAGGGGGCGAGGCCGGGGCGGGTCCTCGCCGTCCCCGCCGCCCGGAAGCTCGCCCGGGAGCTCGGGATCCCCATTG
>BBBN01000155.1 GCA_001311585.1 Thermus sp. JCM 17653 | reverse complement strand
TGGTGGGGATGGGGCGCACGGGGGGGCGCGGTGTACAAGGTGCTGGAGGCCAAGGGGGAAAGGCCCGTGGGCCTGGACGCCGACCCCGAGAAGGTGGAGCGCCACCGGGCTAAGGGGCGGCGGGTGCTCTACGGGGACGCCGAGGACCCGGAGCTTTGGGAAAGGCTGGACCTCTCGGGGCTCAAGGCGGTGGTCCTCGCCCTGCCGGACCTCGAGGCCAAGCTCCTGGCGGCCCGCTGGCTCAAGGAGCGGGGGTTTTCCGGGGTCCTCGCCGCCACCAGCTTCCACCTGGAAGAAGACCCCGTCCTGGAGGCCGCCGGGGTCAACCTGCTTTTCCACCCCTTCCGGGAAGCCGGGGAGCGCCTGGGGGAAAGGGTGCTGGAGGAGCTGGCTATAATGGGTGAGGTGAGCCATGGCCGGTCATAGCAAGTGGGCACAGATCAAGCGAAAGAAGGCCGCCAACGACCTCAAGCGCGGCAAGATCATCTCCAAGCACCTGAGGGCCATCCAGGCCGCGGCCCGGGCCGGGGGAAGCCCCTACCCCGAGGCCAACGTCCAGCTCCGGAACGCCATCGAGCCGCCAGGGCCGAGGATGTGCCCATGGAAAACATCGAGCGCCTTCTGCAGAAACTGCAAGGGGGCGGGGAAAGCGGCGAGCAGTACGAGGAAGTGGTCTACGAGGGCTACGCCCCCGGAGGGGTGGCCGTCTTGGTCTACGCCCTCACCGACAACCGCAACCGCACCGCCGGCGAGGTGCGCCACGTCTTCGGTAAGTACGGGGGCTCCTTGGGCACCTCGGGAAGCGTGGCCTGGCAGTTTGAGCGCAAGGGGGTCCTGGTCTGCGAGAACACCGAGCGGCCCAGGAGGCGGCCATTGAGCTGGGGGCTTGGGACCTCGAGGAGGAGGGGGAAAGCCTCACCGTCTACACCGACCCCGCCGAGGCCTACCGCATCGCCGAGGCCCTCAAGGCCCGGGGCATCCGGGTGGAGGCCGTGGAGGTGGTCCAGCACCCCCAAAACGTGGTGGCCCTAGGCCCCGAGGAGGCCGCTAAGGTGATGCGCCTGGTGGAGGCCTTGGAGGACCTGGACGACGTGCAGCACGTCTACACCAACCTAGACCCGGCAAGCCTCCAGGTGGAGGCCTAATCCCACCCCATGCTGGCCCAAGCCAGCATGGGGGCCCCCTACGCGCCTGGCCTTGGGCGAAACCCCACTTGCGGCCTTCGCCGCGGCGGGGGCCCCAAAAGGGCCTCCTTACAGCCCTAGTTTGGGCATCCCGTGTTTCGGGCGGTCTACTTCTTGCGCTTTTTCTCCTCCCGCATCAGGCGGCGGCGCTCCGCCCGGGAAAGCCCCGGTTGGGGCGGGGGCGCAGAGCGCTTCCTTTCCACCCCGAAGACCCCGGTCTCCTCCCGCTTCTCGGGCACGGGGACAAAGGCGCTTCCCGCACGGGGCGCACGGGCTCGGCCTCCACCTTGAGGCGGAAGAGGAACTTGGCCACCTCGGTCTTGATGAAGGCCACCATCTCGTTGAAGAGGCGGGTGGCCTCGATCTTGTACTCCTGGAAGGGGTCCTTCTGGCCGTAACCCCGGAGGAAGATCCCCTGGCGGAGGACGTCCAGGTTGTGCAGGTGCTCCTTCCAAGCGGAGTCCACCACGTTGAGGATCACGAAGCGCTCCACCGCCCGCATGAGGGGTGGGGAAAGCTCCGCTTCCCGGGCCTCGTAGGCCTTGAGGGCGGCCTCCACCAGACGCTCCACCCCCTCCTCGGGCCTCAGGGCCCTAAGCTCCGCAAAGGGGAAGTCCTGAAGCTGGGGCGCGGTGTCCAGGAGGGCGGCCTTGAGGCCCTCGAGGTCCCAGTCCTCGGGATGGAGCTGGGGGTTCAGGAAGTTCTCCGCCAGGGAGGCCACCGTCTCCTCCACCATGCCCAAGGCGGCCTCCTTCACCTCCTCGTCCTTGCCGAGGAGGATCAGGCGGCGCTGGGCGTAGATCACCTCCCGCTGGCGGCTTAGGACGTCGTCAAACTGCAGGAGCTGCTTCCTTATGGCGAAGTTCCGGTCCTCCACCCGCTTCTGCGCCCTCTCTATGGAGCGGGTTACCATGGGGTGCTCGATGGGCTCGGAGTCGTCAAAGCCCATCCGGTCCAGCATGGCGATGATCCGGTCGGAGGCGAAGAGGCGCATGAGGTCGTCGTCAAAGGAGACGTAAAATCGGCTTCCCCCGGGGTCCCCCTGCGCCCGGCGCGGCCGCGGAGCTGGTTGTCTATGCGGCGGGACTCGTGCCGCTCCGTGCCGAGGATGAAGAGCCCCCCCAGGTTCCGAACCCTCTCCTCGTCGGCCTGGCACTCCTCCCGGATCTCGCGGATCTTCTCCAGAAGCTCCTGCCTCACCCCGAGCTCGGCGGCGAGGGCCCTAGCCTCCTCCTCCTTTCCCGCCACCATCTTCTTGATGAAGAGCTCCACCCTCCACTCGTACCGGTCAAAGCCCTCCTTCTCCAGAAGGGCGGCCGCCAGGTACTCGGGGTTGCCGCCGAGCTTGATGTCCGTGCCCCGCCCCGCCATGTTGGTGGCGATGGTGACCGTCTTGCTCCGCCCCGCCTGGGCCACGATCTCCGCCTCCCTGGCGTGGTGTTTGGCGTTTAGGACCTGGTGGGGGATCCCCTGGCGGAGGACGGCGAGGGTGTGCACCGCCCTCTTTAAGCCTTCCCAGGCGGCCCTCAGGTTCCCCTTCTGGGGGATGAGGGCCTCAAAGGGGGCGAGGTCCTCGTCCTTGAGCTGGGCGGGCTTTTCCAGAAGCTTCCGAAGCCTCTCCCACTCCGGGCCCTGCTGCTTCTGGCTCGCCTTCTTGAAAAGCTCCAGGCGCATCTCCAGCCGGGGGAGGTAGAGCCTGGGCTCCTTGAGCATCTGGGAGAGCCTTTCCGACTTCTCGATGCTGATGGTGCCTACCAGGACGGGCTGGCCCCGCTCGTACTTCTCGGCGATCTCCTCCACCACCGCGTAGAACTTCCCCTTCTCCGTGCGGTAGACCACGTCGGGGAAGTCCTTGCGGATCATGGGGCGGTTGGTGGGCACCACCACCACGTCCATGCCGTAGATCTCCTGGAACTCCTTCTCCTCGGTCTTGGCGGTGCCCGTCATGCCCGCCCGCTTCTCGTAGAGGCGGAAGAAGTTCTGGTAGGTGATGGTGGCCAGGGTCTGGTTCTCCCGCTCGATCCGGACCCCCTCCTTGGCCTCGATGGCCTGGTGGAGGCCCTCCCCGTAGCGGCGGCCCGGCATGAGGCGGCCCGTGAACTCGTCCACGATGATGACCTGGCCGTCCTGGACGATGTAGTCCCGGTCCCGGTGATAAAGCTCCTTCGCCCGGATGGCCTGGATGAGCATGTGGGCGAGCTCCATGTTCTCCGGGCTGAAGAGGCCCTCCACCCCGAGGAGCTTCTCCGCCTTGGCGATGCCCTGGAGGGTGAGGTGCACGGAGCGGTTCTTCTCCTCTATGGTGTAGTCCCCCGTGGGCTCCTTGCGCACCCCGGGCTCGGCGGGCAAGCCCCTTTCCAGCTTCTTGGCGATCTCCGCCATCTTGTAGTAGAGGTCGGTGGCCTTCTCCGCGGGGCCACTGATGATGAGGGGGGTGCGGGCCTCGTCGATGAGGATGGAGTCCACCTCGTCGATGATGGCGTAGTGGAGGGGAGTGTCGTGGCGGAGCACCAGCTGGTCCGGGCTTATGGCCATGTTGTCCCGGAGGTAGTCGAAGCCGAGCTCGGCGTTGGTCACGTAGGTGACGTCGGCGAGGTAGGCCTTGCGGCGCTCCTCCGGGGTGGAGGCGTGCTGGATGACCCCCACGGAAAGGCCCAGGCCCCGGTAGACGGGCCCCATCCACTCGGCGTCCCGCCGGGCCAGGTAGTCGTTCACCGTGACCACGTGGACGCCCTTGCCGGTGAGGGCGTTTAAGGCCACGGCCAGGGTGGCCACCAGGGTCTTGCCCTCCCCCGTCTTCATCTCGGCGATCTTGCCCTCGTGGAGGACGGCCCCGCCGATGAGCTGCACGTCGAAGTGGCGCATGCCAGGTAGCGCTTGGCCGACTCCCGGGTGAGGGCGAAGGCCATGGGGAGAAGCTCGTCCAGGGAGGCCCCCTTCTCGTGCTTCTCCTTGAGCTCCCGGTAGGCGGCGGCGAGGTCTTGGATCTTCTCCACCTCGGCCTCGAGGCGGTTCGTGGGCTCCACCACCTGCTTCTGGTAGCGGGCGATCTCCCGCTCGTTGTTGTCAAAGAGCTTCCGTATGAGGCCCAGCATCCTAAGGCCGATTGTACCCCTTCGGGATGAGAAAGGCTTCAGGCCTCCTCCAAGGGCCAGTAGGCCGTGGCCCCCAGGGAGAGGGGGCTTGGGGGGAAGCCCCTTTGGTGGCGGCGCCAGGCGGCGAGGGCGATCATGGCGCCGTTGTCCTGGGAAAGCCCCTTGGGGGAAAGTAAACCTTTAGCCCGGCCTCCTTAAAGCGCTCTTGCAGCGCCCGGTTCGCCGCCG
>BBBN01000154.1 GCA_001311585.1 Thermus sp. JCM 17653 | reverse complement strand
GCCCGCAGGCGCTCCAGCACCTCCCTCGCCC
Organism: Thermus sp. JCM 17653; assembly: GCA_001311585.1. Lineage (GTDB taxonomy): Bacteria > Deinococcota > Deinococci > Deinococcales > Thermaceae > Thermus. Next base: position 4,481 of record BBBN01000154.1, on the reverse strand, counting down.
CCGCTTCCCCCAGGGCCTCGAGGGGGGCCTTTAGGGCCTCCTCCCCCAGGAGGCGGGCCTGCTCCCGGCTCAGGGCGGGGGGCGCCTTCATGCGCTTGGCCCAGAGGGCCTCGGCTTCCTCCTCGGGGAGCTCGGCCCCGTCCAGAAGCCTCACCGCCTTGCGGAAGAGGCTTTCCAGGACCTCTCCCCGGCTTGCGGCGAAGCGGGCCCGGAAGTGGTAGAAGGCCACGGGCGGCGTCCCGGGCGGGGCGGGGAAGCTGAGGAGGGCGGTCCTCGCCCCGTCCAGGTCCCGGTAGGCCCTAAAGCGCAGGTGGGCCACCAGGTGCTCCACCAAGGGGTGGGCGAGGTCCAGGACCTCCACGCCCAGGGGGCCCCGGGGTCAAAGCTGAAGGGGCCGAAGGTGGGGGGAAGCCCCGGCACCGCCTCTCCAGCGCCCCGCCTGGCGGTGTAGGGGTCTTCCCCTTCCACCTGCCAGCCAGGTAGCGGAGCCCGTCCAGGACGAACCCCTTGAGGGTTTCGGGGCTTCCCGCCCGCCTAAGGGCCTCCTGGAGGCGGCGCTCCACGTCGGGGAGGCTGAACTCGCTGTGGCCGTAGAAGCCCTCGGCCATGGCCTTGCGGGCGGCCTCCACCTCGGGCTCGGCCTCGTCAAAAAGGGAGGCCTGGAGGCGGCGCTCTCCCCGCCAGTCCCGGCTCCAGAGGGCCTCGAGGCGGGCCCGGAGGTAGCCCTCGTCCCCGAAGAAGGCGGGCACCACCCCGAGCTCCCTGCGGATGCGCTCGGCCTTCTCCAAGAGCACCCGGAAGACGGCCACGTCAAAGGAGCGCTCGTAGTAGAGGGTGCGGATGCGCACCTGGGCTTCGGGCTGGCCGAAGCGGTCTATGCGGCCGTTGCGCTGCTCCAGGCGGTTGGGGTTCCAGGGGAGATCGTAGTGGACGAGCTGGGCGGCGTAGTGCTGGAGGTTGAGCCTTCCGAGAAGACGTCCGTGGCCACCAGAAGGGCGGGGCTCTTTTGGGCGAAGGCGGCGAGGACCTCTTCCCGCTCCTCCTCGGCCATCTCCCCGTGCACGGCGAAGACGGGGTAGGGGAGGGCTCGGAGAGCCTTTCCACCAGGTAGTCCAGGGTGTCCTTGTAGCGGGTGAAGACCAAAGTCCGCCCCCGGCCAAGCCTCAGGGGGTCCTGGAGCATCTCCAGGAGGGCTTGGAGTTTGCTGTCCTTGCGCCAGGCCTTAAGGTGGCGGAGGAGGACCTCGAGGTAGGCTTTTTCCGCCTGGGCCCGGGCCTGGTCGGCGAGGCTGAGCTCGAGGCTGAGCTCCGCCTCCTCGGGGGAGAGCCTTTCGGGGGCGGTGTCCAGGAGGGCGGCCTCCTCCTCCCCCGTGGGCTCCTCCCCCCCGGCGAGGAGGTTTTCCAGGAGGGCCTTGCGCCGCTTCAGGCTTTCCTCAAGGGCCTTGGGGGAGCTCGTGGCCCGGCGCATGAGGTGCATGGCGAGCCACCGCCCGAGGACGGGCACCTTGGCGGGGTCGGGGTCAAAGACCTCCTCCTGGTAGCGGCGCACCGCCTCAAAGAGCTCCAGCTCGGCCCGGTTGGGCTCCACCGGCACCTCCTTGGCGTCCCGCTCAGGGAAAGGGCTCTTTTTCCCTTCTTTGCGGAACCACTCCTCTACGTCCCGCCGCCGCCTCTGCACCACGTGCTTCTTGGCGGCCTCCCGGTCCAAGGCGCCGCCCTTAAAAAGGCCCAGGCGGCCGGCATCCAGGTGCTCCAGGAGGCTATGGAAGCTCTCGGTATAGCCGTTGTGGGGGGTGGCGGTGAGGAGGAGGAGGTGGGGTACCCTCGAGGAGAGCTCCCGCACCAGGCGGTAGCGCTCCATCTGCTTGCCCCGCTCCGTGGGGGGGCGGGCGGCGAGGTGGGCCTCGTCCACCAGGAGGAGGTCCCAGTCCTGCCGGAGGACCAGGTGGCGCACCCCGTCCTGCTTGGCGTAGTCCAGGCTGGCGATGACCCGGTCAAAGTGGGCCCAGGGGTCCGCCCCCGGGGGGAGGCGCCGGGCCAGGCGCTTGAGGTTGGGCCCGGAGAGGACCTCAAACTCCAGGTGGAAGAAGCGCCTCAAGGCCTCCCGCCACTGGCCGAGGAGGTGGGCCGGGGCCAGGACCAGGACCCGGCGGGCCTTGGAGCGGAGAAGAAGCTCCTTAAGGATAAGCCCCGCCTCCACCGTCTTCCCCAGGCCCACGTCGTCGGCGAGGAGGAGGCGCACCTCCGGCTGGCGCAGGGCCATGAGGAGGGGGACGAGCTGGTAGTTGGCGGGCACCACCCGGGAGCGCTGGAGGGCGAGGAAGGGGGCGTCGGCGTGGAGGGTGGAGAGGTCCAGGGCCCTAAGGAGGAGGTCGTGGAGCGCCGGGTCTCCAGGGGAACTGGGGGGAAGGCCTAGGGCGGTGAGGCGGATCCCCGCGCCCTCCAGGGGGAGGTAGAAGAGGGTCTCCTCCTCGGTGTCCACGGCCCGGGCGAAGAGGATGTCCCCTTGGCGGCGCTCCAGGCGGTAGTCCCGCCCCCGGGCCCGGAAGAGGGCCCCGGGTTTTAGCAGGTCCAGCACGTCCATAGGGCGATCATAATCCGAGGAAAGCCCGGACTTGGTCCACGGGCGTGTCGGGGTCCACCTCGAGGCCCTCCCCCCCGCTCCCCCGGGGGAAGAGGCGCTTTCCTCCCCAGCGGGCGAGGCTTTGGACCATGGCGCCCGTGGGGGTGGGCACGTCCTCCGGCCCTTCCGTGGGCGGGGGTAGGCCGGCCTCCTGGAGGGCCCGGAAGAGGGGAATGTAGTCTTCGTCTAGAAGGGTGAAAAGTTCCTCCCAAGGGATGCCCTCCTCCGGGGGCGCGCCCCGGGCCTCGGCGGGCAGGGGCCTCGAGGGGGGAACTCCTCGCGGTTGTAGTGGCTCATCTCGCAGTAGACCCGCTCCCTAAGCTCCAAGGCCAGCGCGGCGAGGGCTTGCGCCCGGCCCTCCGGCCAGTCGCGGTTCGGGTAGAGGAGCTTGAGGAGGGCGGAGACCCACTTCCGCACCGCCCGCACGTCCCGCTGGGTGAGCCCCGGGGGAAGGGCCAGGTCCGGGTCAAAGCCCAGGGGGCGGAGCTTCTTCAGGGCGGCGCTCAGGTAGTCCACCACGAGCCCGGGCCCCTGGTAGAGGAGCTCGGGGGAGATCTTGGGGAACTCGTGGCCAGGGAGCAGACCGTGGATGCGGTCCAGGAAGGCGGTGTCCCCCTTGAGCCCCAGCGGAAGCACCCGGGTCAGGGGGGGCTCCGGCCGGTCGGCGTTGCCCAGGAAGACCAGGGAGCCTCCGCCACGAGGGTCCGCCCGCCCCGGCTGAACTGGCCCGACTCCATGTAGTCCTTGAGGATGGAGAGGATGGAGGGGTCCTCCCAGGCGGTGTGGGCCACCTCGTCAAAGACCAGGACCTGGTAGGTGGGGATGAGCCCGGGCTTGCGGGTGCGCAGGTCGTAGTAGAGGACGGCCGGGGAAACCTTCCCCCCCGAGATGACGTGGGCCTCGGGGGAGAGGTTGCGGAGGAGGTAGGTCTTCCCGGTCTGCCGGGGGCCGAGCTCCATGAGGTGCAGGTTGGGCTCCACCAGGGGAGCCATGCGGGCCAGGTAGAGGAGCTTCTGCCTCGGGGTGAGGGGCTCCGGGTTCAGCCCCACGCTGGCCAGCAGGAAGTCGGTCCACTCCTCCTCGCTGAAGGCCGCCCTTCCCCGAAGAAAGGGGTCCAGGGAGGTGAGGCTGGCCTGGAAGGGGATGAACTGCCGGACCCGGACCCTTCCCGTTCCCGCCTCGTAGGAGAGCTCCAGGGTGCCCCAAAGACCGTAGAGCACGCCCGGGTGGCGCTCGGGAAGGCTTGGGTCCACGTCCGCGGTGTACTCCCCGAGGCTCGGGAGCCGGGCCTGGTAGCTCGCCGTGGCCAGGTCCACCTTGACCTCGAGGCGGTCGATGAGCACCAGGCGGCCCTTGCGCAGGAGCTGGTCCTTGAGCCACTCCTGGTGCCCTGGGCCGATGTACCGCTCCTCCAGAAGCCGGCGCACCTTCTCCACGGCCTCGGGTCCGCCCCCCGCTTTGGCGAGGAGGTACTCCACCACGAAGCGGGGCACCCGGTGGAAGAGGGCGTCCTGCAGCAAGCGCTTCTCCACCACCTGGCCTGGGAAGGCTTGTTGGGCTTTTTCCGCAAAGCTCACGGCACCTCCTTCACGCTAAAAGCTCGTCCAGAAGGGGGTTTTCCCGCCGCACGGCCTCCTCCTTGGGGGCCGGGGAGCTCTTGCCCTTCGGGGGGTTCCTTCGGTTCCTCGAGGGCGGCCCGCACGGTGTCCTCCAGGAGGTGGTCTGGGCCCAGGGGAAACACCAGGCGCAGGAGGACGCTCTCCCCGGGAAGCCAGTCCTCCTGGTCGTAGGCCTCCCCCCAGCGCGTTCCGGGGGCGGGGCCCAGGACGTAGGCGTACTGGCGGTGCTCCGGCCAGTGG
>BBBN01000153.1 GCA_001311585.1 Thermus sp. JCM 17653 | reverse complement strand
CACCGGGGCACGGGCGGGGCCACCTGGCGGGACTACCTGGCCCTCACCAAGCCCAGGGTCATCAGCCTCCTCCTCTTCACCGCCCTTTTCGCCACCTTCATCGCCGCCCGGGGCTGGCCCGGCCTCGAGCTCTTCTTGGTGGTGGCCCTAGGAGGGTACATGATGGCGGGGGCGGCCAACGCCATCAACATGGTGGTGGACCGCGACATCGACGCCCGCATGAAGCGGACCGCCAAGAGGCCCACCGTGACCCAGAGGGTCTCCAGCCGGGACGCCCTCCTCTTTGCCTTGGCCCTTGCGTCTTAGGGTTCGCCGTCCTCTTTTGGGGGGCGAACCTCCTCGCCGCCACCCTGGCCCTGATGGGCCTCATCTGGTACGTGCTGGTCTACACCCTCTACCTCAAGCGGCGCACCTGGCAGAACATCGTCATCGGCGGGGCCGCCGGGGCCTTCCCGCCCCTGGTGGGCTGGGCGGCGGTGACCGGGGAGCTCAGCCTCTTCGCCTGGTACCTCTTCGCCCTCATCTTCTTCTGGACCCCGGTGCACTTCTGGCCCTGGCCCTCATGATCCAGGAGGACTACCGGGCGGTGGGGGTGCCCATGCTCCCCGTGGTCTTGGGCGAGCGGGTGACGGTGATGCAGATCGCCCTCTACGCCCTCCTCACCGCCCTCATCTCCCTCATGCCCTTGGCCCTGGGGGAGCTCGGCCTTTTGTACCTGGTGGCGAGCCTCTTCCTTAACGGCTTGCTTATCTTTAAGAGCCTTGCCCTCTACCGCCAGCCCGAGCGGAGGACGGCGGTTTCGCTGTATAAATACTCCATGCTCTACCTGGCCCTCCTCTTCGCGGCCATGGCGGTGGATCGGGTGGTATAGGGAGGGAGTGGATGAAGAGAGGTTTTGCGGCGCTCAGTCTAGGGGGTTTGGCCCTGGCCCAGGAGGCCCACCGGGTGGCCATCACCCATCCCGGTGGTTCTTACAACCAGGAGGTGGCCTTCCTCTACCCCTGGGTCTACTTCTTCTCCTTCTTGGTCTTCCTGGTGGTGGCCGGGGCCCTGGCCTATGTGGTCCTCAAGTTCCGGGCGAAGCCGGGCCAGGAAGGGGAGCCCCCCCAGATCCACGGGAACGACCGCCTCGAGGTGGTCTGGACCCTGATCCCCTTGGCCATCATCCTGATCCTCTTCGGCCTCACGGCCAAGGCCCTCATCCAGGTGAACCGGCCCATCCCCGGCAGCCTCAAGGTGGAGGTCACGGGCTACCAGTTCTGGTGGGACTTTAACTACCCTGAGCTCGGCTTTAGAAACTCCAACGAGCTCATCCTCCCCGCCGGGGTGCCCGTGGAGCTGGAGATCACCTCCAAGGACGTGATCCACTCCTTCTGGGTGCCGGGGCTTGCCGGCAAGCGGGACGCCATTCCGGGACAAAAGACCCTTCTTCACTTCACCCCCAAGGAGCCCGGCAACTACTACGGCTTCTGCGCCGAGCTCTGCGGGCCGAGCCACTCCCGCATGCTCTTCCGCGTGGTGGTCCTCCCCAAGGAGGAGTTTGACCGCTTCGTGGAGGCGGCCAAGGCTCCCCAGCCCCCGTGGCCGACGAGCGGGGCCAGCAGGTCTTCCAGCAGAACTGCGCCGCCTGCCACGGCGTGGCCCGGAGCATGCCCCCTGCGGTCATCGGACCCGAGCTTGGGCTTTTCGGAAACCGCACCAGCCTGGCGGCAGGCATCGTGGAGAACACCCCGGAAAACCTCAAGGCCTGGATCAAGAACCCCACCGCCCTGAAGCCCGGGGCGAAGATGCCCGGCTTCCCTCAGCTTTCCGAAGGCGAACTGGACGCTTGGTGCGCTACCTCGAGGGCCTGAAGGTGGAGGGCGTGGACTTCAAGGCCCTTCCCAAGTTCTAGGAGGTTAGGAGATGGCCATCGCCACCAAGCCAAAGACCAGTTTCTGGGCGCTCCTTTGGGACCTGCTCACCACGGTGGACCACAAGAAGATCGGCCTCATGTACACGGCCACCGCCTTCTTCGCCTTCGCCCTGGCGGGGGTTTTCTCCCTTCTCATCCGCACCCAGCTGGCGGTGCCCAACAACCACTTCCTCACCGGGGAGCAGTACAACCAGATCCTCACCCTCCACGGGGCCACCATGCTCTTCTTCTTCATCATCCAGGCCGGGCTCACCGGCTTCGGCAACTTCGTGGTGCCCCTGATGCTGGGGGCAAGGGACGTGGCCCTCCCCCGGGTGAACGCCTTCAGCTACTGGGCCTTCCTGGGGGCCATCCTCCTCGCCCTCATGAGCTACTTCTTCCCCGGCGGGCCCCCAGCGTGGGCTGGACCTTCTACTACCCCTTCTCCGTGCAGTCGGGAAGCGGGGTGGACTTCTACATGGCGGCCATCCTCCTTCTGGGCTTCTCCAGCCTCCTGGGCAACGCCAACTTCATCGCCACCATCTACAACCTAAGGGCCCAGGGGATGAGCCTCTGGAAGATGCCCATCTACGTCTGGAGCGTCTTCGCCGCCAGCGTCCTCAACCTGTTCTCCCTGGCGGGGCTCACCTCGGCCAGCCTCCTCGTCCTCCTGGACCGGAAGATCGGCCTCACCTGGTTCAACCCGGACATCGGCGGGGACCCCGTCCTCTTCCAGCAGTTCTTCTGGTTCTACTCCCACCCCACGGTCTACGTGATGCTCCTCCCCTACCTGGGCATCCTGGCCGAGGTGGCCTCCACCTTCGCCAGGAAGCCCCTCTTCGGCTACCGGCAGATGGTCTGGGCCCAGATGGGCATCGTGGTCCTGGGCACCATGGTCTGGGCCCACCACATGTTCACCGTGGGGGAGAGCACCCTCTTCCAGATCGCCTTCGCCTTCTTCACCGCCCTCATCGCCGTGCCCACGGGGGTGAAGCTCTTCAACATCATCGGCACCCTCTGGGGCGGACACCTCCAGATGAAGACCCCCCTCTACTGGGTTTTGGGCTTCATCTTCAACTTCCTCCTGGGGGGCATCACCGGGGTCATGCTCTCCATGACCCCCCTGGACTACCACTTCCAGGACTCCTACTTCGTGGTGGCCCACTTCCACAACGTCCTCATGGCGGGTTCGGGCTTCGGGGCCTTCGCCGGGCTTTACTACTGGTGGCCCAAGATGACGGGCCGGATGTACGACGAGAGGCTGGGGCGGCTCCACTTCTGGCTCTTCCTGGTGGGCTACCTCCTCACCTTCCTGCCCCAGTACGTCTTGGGCTACCTGGGCATGCCCCGGCGCTACTACACCTACAACGCCGACATCGCCGGCTGGCCCGAGCTCAACCTCCTCTCCACCCTCGGGGCCTACATCCTGGGCCTGGGCGGCCTGGTCTGGATCTACGCCATGTGGAAGAGCCTCCGCTCTGGCCCCAAGGCCCCTGAGAACCCCTGGGGCGGCTACACCCTGGAGTGGCTCACCGCCTCGCCCCCCAAGGCCCACAACTTTGACGTCCAGCTTCCCGCCGAATTCCCCTCCGAAAGGCCCCTCTACGACTGGCAAAAGAAGGGGGTGGAGCTCAAGCCCGAGGACCCGGGCCACATCCACCTGCCCAACAGCTCCTTCTGGCCCTTCTACGCGGCGGCCACCCTTTTCGCCTTCTTCGTGAGCGTGGCCGCATTGCCGGTGCCCAACGTCTGGATGTGGGTCTTCCTGGCCCTCTTCGCCTACGGCCTGGTGCGCTGGGCCCTGGAGGACGAGTACAGCCACCCGGTGGAGCACCACACCGTCACGGGCAAGTCCAACGCCTGGATGGGGATGGCCTGGTTCATCGTCTCCGAGGTGGGCCTCTTCGCCATCCTCATCGCGGGCTACCTCTACCTGCGCCTCTCCGGCCATGCGGTTCCCCCTGAGGAGCGGCCCGCCCTGTGGCTCGCCCTTCTCAACACCTTCTTCCTGGTGAGCTCCTCCTTCACCGTGCACTTCGCCCACCACGACCTCCGCCGGGGCCGGTTCCACCCCTTCCGCTTCGGGCTTCTGGTCACCATCCTCCTCGGGGTGCTCTTCTTCCTCTTCCAGGCCTGGGAGTTCTACCAGTTCCACCACCACTCCAGCTGGCAGGAGAACCTGTGGACGGCGGCCTTCTTCACCATCGTGGGCCTCCACGGCCTGCACGTGGTGATCGGGGGCTTTGGCCTGATCCTCGCTTACCTCCAGGCCCTCAGGGGCAAGATCACCCTCCATAACCACGGCACCCTCGAGGCCGCCAGCATGTACTGGCACCTGGTGGACGCCGTCTGGCTCTTCATCGTCACCATCTTCTACCTCTGGTAGCCCTTCTTGCCCAGGGCCCCTGCCTGCGGGCGGGGGCCTTGGCTATAGATAAGTAGGGGATGCGGCTTTTGGTGGTGGACTTCGACTACTTCTTCCCCGTGCCCCAGGACCCCAAGGACCCCCTGGCGCCCCTCTTCGCCTGGGCCCACTTTGAGACCCCCTACTACCTCCTCGAGGCCTGGAGGAAAGCCCTGGCCTTCCTCCTCCGGGGGCTTCCCCTGCCCGAGGCCCGGGGGTGGGAGG
>BBBN01000152.1 GCA_001311585.1 Thermus sp. JCM 17653 | reverse complement strand
CCCGGCAGGGAGAGGTGGCCGAGCCCGAACCCCAAGGCGGCGAGGAGAAGGGGAAGAAGGGGCCCGAGCCCCACCCCCTCCGCCCGGGCCAGGAGGTGGAACCCGTGGAGGAGGCCCAAGAGGCCGAGGCCCCAAGGCCCCAGGTAAAGGGCCAGGGGGAGGAGCCAAAGGGCCGCCCCGAGGCCCTTCTCCCGGCCCAGGTAGAGCCCGAAGAGGAGAAGGGCCAAGGAGGTCTTGGCCCAAAGAAGGGGCCAGCCCGCCTGGGAGGCGTGGAGGAAGCCCGGGAGGAAGGCGAGCCAAAGGAAGCCCTCCGGGTAAAACCTCCGCCCGAGGAGGAGGAGGGGAGGGCCGAGAAGGGCGGGAAGGTCGGTCCCCAGGGCCAGGAGGAGAAGGGCCCAGCCCACGAGAAAGCCGACCAAAGAGTGCCTCATACCCTTTTCGGCCCACCAACCCCTTTCGCCTGAGCGCCCAAGGGGGGTGGCTAAGGCCTAGTTTTCTCCGGTAAAGGAAGCTCCGCAAGGGTGTAAACTGCACTCCATGCTCCGGCTGGACACCCGCTTCCTAGAGGGCTTTTCCGAGGCCCTGCGCCAGCACACCTCCCTTTTGGAAGAGGCCCGGGGGCGCCTCCTCTCCAAGCGCAAGACCCCCGGGAGCATGCTCGGCTGGATGGACCTCCCCGAGGACACGGAGACCCTGAGGGAGGTCCGCCGCTACCGGGAGGCGAACCCCTGGGTGGAGGACTTCGTCCTCATCGGCATCGGGGGAAGCGCCCTGGGGCCCAAGGCCCTCGAGGCCGCCTTCAACGAGAGCGGGGTGCGCTTCCACTACCTGGACCACGTGGAGCCCGAGCCCGTCCTCAGGCTCCTCCGCGCCCTGGACCCCAGGAAGACCCTGGTGAACGCCGTCTCCAAGTCGGGGTCCACGGCGGAGACCCTGGCGGGCCTCGCCGTCTTCCTGAAGTGGCTTAGGGCGCACCTGGGGGAGGCCTGGCGGCGGCACCTCGTGGTGACCACCGACCCCAAGGAGGGCCCCTTGCGGGCCTTCGCCGAGCGGGAGGGGCTCAAGGCCTTTCCCATCCCCAAGGAGGTGGGCGGGCGCTTCTCCGTTCTCTCCCCCGTGGGGCTTCTGCCCCTGGCCTTCGCCGGGACCGACCTGGATGCCCTCCTCATGGGGCCCGCAAGGCCAACGAGACCGCCTTAGCCCCCTGGAGGAAAGCCTTCCCCTGAAGACCGCCCTCCTCCTCCACCTCCACCGCCACCTCCCCGTCCACGTCTTCATGGTCTACTCGGAGAGGCTAAGCCACCTCCCCAGCTGGTTCGTCCAGCTTCACGACGAGTCCTTGGGGAAGGTGGACCGCCAAGGCCAAAAGGTAGGCACCACCGCGGTCCCCGCCCTGGGCCCTAAGGACCAGCACGCCCAGGTCCAGCTCTTCCGCGAGGGCCCCCTGGACAAGCTCCTCGCCCTGGTCATCCCCGAAGCCCCCCTCGAGGACCTGGAGATCCCAGAGGTGGAGGGCCTCGAGGCCGCCTCCTACCTCTTCGGCAAGACCCTCTTTCGGCTCCTCAAGGCCGAGGCCGAGGCCACCTACCAAGCCTTGGCCGAGGCGGGGCAGAGGGTCTACGCCTCTTCCTCCCCGAGGTCTCCCCCTACGCCGTGGGTTGGCTCATGCAGCACCTCATGTGGCAGACTGCTTCCTGGGGGAGCTTTGGGAGGTAAACGCCTTTGACCAGCCCGGGGTGGAGCTGGGCAAGCGCCTCACCTTCGCCCTCCTCGGCCGCCCCGGCTACGGGGAGGGCTAATGGAAGCGTGGAAATCCCTTATGATAGGCGGGAGGAGGGCCTTATGGACCGCCTGAGCTATCTGGGTATAACGCCGAAAAAGCAAGTTTTCTGGAACACGGCCTCTCCCATCCTGGTGGAGCACACCCTGGCCCGGGGAGAGGGTTTCCTGGCCCACAAGGGGCCCTTGGTGGTGGACACCACCCCCTACACGGGGAGAAGCCCCAAGGACAAGTTCGTGGTGCGGGAGCCCGAGGTGGAGGGGGAGATCTGGTGGGGCGAGGTGAACCAGCCCTTTTCCCCGGAGGCCTTCCAGGCCCTCTACCAGCGGGTGGTCCAGTACCTCTCCGAGCGGGACCTTTACGTCCAGGACCTCTACGCCGGGGCGGATCGGCGCTACCGCCTGGGGGTGCGGGTGGTGACGGAAAGCCCCTGGCACGCCCTCTTCGCCCGCAACATGTTCCTCCTGCCCCGCCGCTTCCCCGAGGACGACGAGGCGGAGCGCTTCCAGCCGGGCTTCACCGTGGTCCACGCCCCCCACTTCCAGGCGGACCCCGAGCGGGACGGGACGAGGAGCGAGGTCTTCGTGGGCATCAGCTTCCAGAGGAGGCTCGTCCTCATCGTGGGCACCAAGTACGCCGGGGAGATCAAGAAGAGCATCTTCACCGTCATGAACTACCTCATGCCCAAGCGGGGGGTCTTCCCCATGCACGCCTCGGCCAACGTGGGGAAGGGGGGGACGTGGCGGTCTTCTTCGGCCTTTCCGGCACCGGCAAGACCACCCTCTCCACCGACCCCGAGCGCCCCTCATCGGCGACGATGAGCACGGCTGGAGCGAGGAGGGGGTCTTCAACTTTGAGGGCGGGTGCTACGCCAAGGTGATCCGCCTCTCCCCGGAGCACGAGCCCCTCATCTACCGGGCCTCCAACCAGTTTGAGGCCATCCTGGAGAACGTGGTGGTCAACCCGGAAAGCCGCCGGGTGGAGTGGGACGACGACTCCAAGACCGAAAACACCCGCTCCTCCTACCCCATCGCCCACCTGGAGAACGTGGTGGAGTCGGGGATGGCGGGGCACCCCAGGGCCATCTTCTTCCTCTCGGCGGACGCTACGGGATCCTTCCCCCCATCGCCCGCCTAAGCCCGGAACAGGCCATGTACTACTTCCTCTCCGGATACACCGCCCGGGTGGCGGGGACGGAAAGGGGCATCACCGAGCCCAGGGCCACCTTCTCCGCCTGCTTCGGGGCGCCCTTCTTGCCCATGCACCCCGGGGTTTACGCCGGAATGCTGGGGGAAAAGATCAAGAGGCACGGTCCCCGGGTCTACCTGGTGAACACCGGCTGGACCGGGGGGCCCTACGGGTAGGGCACCGCTTCCCCCTATCCGTGACCCGGGCCCTCCTGAGGGCGGCCCTCACCGGGGCCCTGGAGGGGGTGGCCTACCGGAAGGACCCCTTCTTCGGCTTTGAGGTGCCCCTCGAGGCCCCCGGGGTTCCCAAAGAGCTTTTGGACCCCCGGGAAACCTGGGCGGACAAGGAGGCCTACGACCGCCAGGCGCAAAAGCTTGCGGCGCTCTTTCAGGAAAACTTCCAGAAGTACGCCGACGGGGTCTCGGAAGCCGTGCGCCAGGCGGGGCCCGGGTAGGGTAGTTTTGAGGCGCGCTCCCGCCGCGGCGAAAGCCGCGGCGGGGTACTTAGGCCAGGCCCGAGCCTTGCCAAATAGGGGCCGGGGGTATTAGGCTCCTAACTGGTGGAAACGGAAGGGACAAATGTACTTTACCTCCTTTGGGGTTCCTTTGGCAGAATGGTAGGCGTTACCGTCTGGGGGACGGGTTTTCTATGAGCCAGACCTCGCTTAGCCGCTACGCCTGGGGGGTGCTCCTCTGGAACGTGCTGGTGGCCCTTTGGGGGGCCTACGTGCGGGCCACGGGGTCGGGGGCCGGGTGCGGTTCCCACTGGCCCACCTGCAACGGGGAAATCCTCCCCCGCGCGCCCCAGGTGGAGACCCTCATCGAGTTCACCCACCGGGCCACCTCGGGGCTCGCTTTTCTCTCGGTGTTGGGCCTGTTCCTTCTCGCTCTCCGCTTCCTCCCCAAGGGGCACCCGGCCCGTTTTGGGGCGGGGCTCGCCTTCCTCTTCATGATCACGGAAAGCCTGGTGGGGGCCTCCCTGGTTCTCTTCGGCTGGACGGCCCACAACGTGAGCCCCGAGCGGGCCGTGGTCCAGATGGTCCACCTGGCCAACACCTACTTCCTCCTGGCCGCCTTGGCCCTCACCGCCTGGTGGGCCTCCGGGGGGGCGCCCTTGCGCCTAAAGGGGCAGGGAGCCGTGGGCCTCGCCCTTCTCCTTGGGCTTCTTGCCCTCCTCTTCCTGGGAATGAGCGGGGCGGTCACCGCCTTGGGCGACCTCCTCTTTCCGGTGCGGAACACCCTCGAGGCCCTGGAGCGCTCCTTGACCCCGGGAGAGCACTTCCTGGTGCGCCTTAGGTCCTCCACCCCTTGATCGCCGTGAGCGTGGGGCTTTACGTGGTCTTCGCCGGGTATCTGGTGGCCCATCTGCGCCCCTCCTCCCTCACCCGGCGGCTGGCCCACGCCCTGGCCTACCTCTACGGGGCGCAGCTTCTGGCGGGGCTGGTGAACGTGCTCCTCAAGGCCCCGGTCTTTATGCAGATCCTGCACCTCTTCCTGGCCTACGCCGTGTGGCTCCTCTTCGTCCTCCTCGCCGCCTCCGCCTTGGCGCGGGGGGCGAGGCGGGTGGAGCTGGGGGAAG
>BBBN01000151.1 GCA_001311585.1 Thermus sp. JCM 17653 | reverse complement strand
AAGCCCGAGGCCCTGGCCCAGGCGGTGGCCACCCAGCTGGGGTGCCCTTACGTCAACCCCGAGGCCGACCCCCCCGATCCGGCGGCGGCCCTCCTCCTGCCCGAGGACCTCTGCCGCCGCTACGGGCTCTTCCCCCACCGCCTGGAGGGGAACAGCTTGCTCCTCCTCATGAAGGACCCCCGGAACATCCTGGCCCTGGACGACGTGCGCTTGGCCTTGAAGCGGAGAGGGCTGGCCTATGAGGTGGTGCCCGCCGTGGCCACCGAGGCGGCCATCACCAAGCTCATAGAGCGCTTCTACGGCAAGGAGGAACTGGGAGAGCTGGCCAAGGAGCTCTCCAAGGGGTACCAAGAGGAGGAGGCCCAGGCCGTCACCGACCTGGACGAAAGCGCTGCCCAGCGGTTCGTCAAGCAGGTGATCCGGGAAGCCTACCTTCAGGACGCCTCCGACATCCACATTGAGCCGCGGCAGTCCGACGTCCTGGTGCGCCTCAGGGTGGACGGCACCTTGCGCCAGTACACCACCCTGCCAGGGGGGCCTTGAACCCCATCATCAGCGTCATCAAGATCATGGGCGACCTCAACATCGCCGAAAGGCGCCTCCCCCAAGACGGCCGGGTGCGCTACCGGAGGGGGCCATCGACCTGGACCTCCGGCTTTCCACCCTGCCCACGGTCTACGGGAGAAGGCGGTGATGCGCCTTCTGAAGAAGGCCAGCGACATCCCGGAGATAGAAAACCTCGGCTTCGCCCCCGGGGTCTTTGAGCGCTTCCAGGAGGTGATCTCTAAGCCCTACGGCATCTTCCTCATCACCGGGCCCACAGGGTCGGGCAAGAGCTTCACCACCTTCTCCATCCTCAAGCGCATCGCCACCCCCGACAAGAACACCCAGACCATTGAGGACCCCGTGGAGTACGAGATCCCCGGCATCAACCAAACCCAGGTGAACCCCCAGGCCGGCCTCACCTTCGCCCGGGCGCTCCGGGCCTTCCTCCGGCAGGACCCCGACATCATCATGGTGGGGGAGATCCGGGACTCGGAGACCGCCAAGATCGCCACCGAGGCCGCCCTCACGGGGCACCTGGTCATCGCCACCCTGCACACCAACGACGCCGCCCAGGCCATCACCCGCCTGGACGAGATGGGGGTGGAGCTCTTCAACATCTCCGCTGCCCTCATCGGCGTCCTCTCCCAGAGGCTCGTCCGGAAGATATGCGAGCACTGCAAGGTGGAGGTCTCTCCGGACCCTGAGGTCCTGAAGCGCCTCGGCCTTTCCCAGGAGGAGATGGAGGGGATCAAGCTCTACAAGGGCCTGGGGTGCGAGCGGTGTAGCGGCACCGGCTACAAGGGCCGCTACGCCATCCACGAGCTCTTGGTGGTGGACGACGAGATCCGCCACGCCATCGTGGCCGGGAAGTCGGCCACGGAGATCAAGGAGATCGCACGCAGGAAGGGCATGAAGACCTTGCGCGAGGACGGCCTTTACAAGGCTTTCCAGGGGATCACCACCCTCGAGGAGGTCCTGGCGAGGACCATTGAGTAGGAGGGAATATGCCGAAGACACCGGACATCGTGGACCTTTTGAGCCTGGCCGTGGAGCGAGGGGCCAGCGACCTGGTCATCACCGTGGGCCTGCCTCCCATGATCAAGGTGGACGGGGAGTTCCACCCCACGGAGTACGAGCCCCTTTCTCCCCAGGACACCCGCCGCCTCATGTACGCCCTCATGGACGAGAAGCAGCAGCGCGTCTTTGAGGAGGAGAAGGAGCTGGACTTCTCCTTCAGCCTCCCGGGCAAGGGGCGCTACCGGGTGAACGTCTTCCTGCAACGGGGGAGCGTGGGCGGGGTCTTGAGGGTGGTGCCGGCGGTCATCAAGAGCTTTGAGGAGCTGGGCCTGCCCAAGAACATCGCCGAAATCGCCCTGAGCCCCAGGGGCCTCGTCCTGGTCACGGGACCCACGGGGAGCGGCAAAAGCACCACCCTGGCCTCCATGATCGACTACATCAACGAGCGCAAGCCCGTGCACATCGTGACCATCGAGGATCCCATAGAGTTTTTCCACAGACACAAGAAGGCCATCATCAACCAACGGGAGATCGGCGCCGACACCCACGGCTTCCACAAGGCCCTCCGGAGCGTCCTCCGCCAGGCCCCGGACGTGATCCTGGTAGGGGAGATGCGGGACTACGAGACCATCGCCGCCGCCATCACCGCCGCCGAAACGGGGCACCTGGTCATGGGCACCCTCTACACCAACTCCGCCCCCGAGACCATAGACCGCATCATCGACGTCTTCCCGGAGAACCAGCAAGAGCAGGTGCGGGTCCAGCTTTCCAACAACCTGGTGGCGGTTCTCACCCAGCAGCTCCTGCCCAAGGCCTTTGGCGGCGGTCGGGTCCTGGCCTACGAGCTCATGATCGCCACCCCAGCGGTGAGAGCCTCATCCGGGAGGGGAAGAGCCACCAGCTTAGGAGCGTCATCCAGACGGGGGGCCAGTACGGCATGATCACCATGGACGCCTGCCTCGCCGACCTGTACAAGCGCAAGCTCATCACCTACGAGATGGGGCTCGCCCGGGCCGTGGACCCCAAGGAGTTCATGCGGTTGAGCGGGGTGGGGGAGGGGGCCAAGAGGTGCGGCGCGGTAAACTCTAAGCCATGTACGAGGCGGTCATCGGCCTCGAGGTCCACCTGCACCTCAAAACCCGCACCAAGATGTTCTGCGGCTGCCGGGCGGACTACTTCGGGGCGGAGCCCAACACCCACACCTGCCCGGTCTGCCTGGGCCTGCCCGGGGCCCTCCCCGTGCCCAACCGGGTGGCGGTGGAGCACGGTCTCAGGCTCGCCCTGGCCCTGGGGGCGGAGGTGCCGGAAAGGCTGGTCTTCCACCGCAAGAACTACTTCTACCCCGACCTCCCCAAGAACTACCAGATCAGCCAGTACGACCTCCCCTTGGGCCAGGGGGGAAGCCTGCCCTTGGGGGAACGGGCGGTGCGCATCAAGCGCCTCCACCTGGAGGAGGACGCGGGGAAAAGCCTCCACCTGGAAGGGAGGACCCTTCTGGACCTCAACCGGGCGGGAAGCCCCCTCGTGGAGCTCGTCACCGAGCCCGACCTACGGACCTGAGGAGGCCAGGCTTTTCCTCCAGCGCATCCAGGCCCTGGTCCAGACCCTGGGGATCTCCGACGCCAACCCCGAGGAGGGCAAGCTCCGGGCCGACGTCAACGTCTCCGTGCGCCGGGTAGGGGAGCCTTTGGGCACCAAGGTGGAGATCAAGAACCTCAACTCCTTCAAAAGCGTCCAGCGGGCCCTGGAGTACGAGATCCGCCGCCAGACGGAAATCCTAAGGCGGGGGGAGAAGGTGAAGCAGGCGACCATGGGCTTTGAGGAGGGGAGCGGCAAGACCTACCCCATGCGCACCAAGGAGGAAGAGGCCGACTACCGCTACTTTCCCGAGCCCGACCTGCCCCCCGTGGCCATCCCCCGGGACTGGCTTGAGGAGGTGCGGCGAAGCCTTCCCGAGCTCCCCTGGGAGAAGGAGGCCCGCTACCGGGCCCTGGGCATCAAGGAAAAGGACGCCGAGGTCCTGGCCTACGCCCCGGCCCTGGCCCGCTTCCTGGACGAGGCCCTCGCCCTCGGCCTCGCCTCTCCCCAGGCCCTGGCCAACTGGCTCTTGGCGGACGTCATGGGCCTTTTGAACGAGCGCGGCCTCCCCTTGGAGGCTACCCACCTTTCCCCGAGGCCCTGGCCCGCCTGGTGGCCTCTTTGAGGGGGGGAGATCACCAGCCGGGTGGCCAAGGAGCTGCTGCCCGAGCTTTTGCAGGGCCAAGACCCCGAGGCCCTGGTGCGGGAGCGGGGCCTTAGGGTGGTGGCCGACGAGGATGCCCTAAAGGCCGTGGTGGCCGAGGCCATCGCCGCCTTGCCCGAGGCGGCGGAGAGCGTACGCCAGGGTAGGCTCAAGGCCCTGGACGCCTGGTGGGCCAGGTGATGCGCAGGACCAAGGGGCAGGCCAAGCCGGAGGCGGTGCGGAGGCTCCTCCTGGAGGCCCTTGGGGTAGGATAGGGCCGATGCGCTACGAGGAGGCCGGGGTCCACATAGAGGCGAAGGCCGAGGCCCTAAAGCGGGCCAAGGCCAGGCTGGAGGCCACCTACACCCCCGAGGTGCTCCGGGGTCTGGGGGCTTTCGGTGGGCTCTTTGACGCCCAGGCCCTAAAGGGGATGCGCCACCCCGTCTTGGTGGCCACCACCGATGGGGTGGGGACCAAGACCCTTCTGGCCTTGGAGGCAGGGGACGTTTCCGGCCTGGGCTTTGACCTGGTGAACCACTCGGTGAACGACCTCCTGGCCCAGGGAGCCAAGCCCCTCTTCTTCCTGGACTACCTGGCGGCGAGCGTCTGGAGGAGGGGATCCTCTCCGCCCTCCTCACCTCCTTGGCCGAGGCCTGCCGGGCCCAAGGCATTCCCCTTTTAGGGGGAGAGACCGCCGAGATGCCGGGGGTATACCGGGAGGGGGCCTGGGACCTGGCGGGGACCTTGGTGGGGGTGGTGGAGCGGGA
>BBBN01000150.1 GCA_001311585.1 Thermus sp. JCM 17653 | reverse complement strand
CGTAGCGGTGGAACTCGGGCACCCGGCGCAACAGGGAAAAGGTGTTGTCCACCGCCCGCCAAAAGGCGTTGACGAAGGCCAAGAACCCGCCGAAGCTCAGCACGCGGATCAGGACGAAGTAGCCGCCCACGACCAGCGCGAGCGTGTTGGCCAGGTTCATGAACACGTCGCTCCAGGCCTGTTGGGCCCACATCAGCCGGTGGCTGCGGTAGGTGTCTTCGAGGTGGGCGCGCAGGGCCTCCCGGTTGGCCGCCAGAGTCGGGCTGAGAAGACGGGGTAGGCCGCGTAGAGCCGGAAGGCCTTTAGCGATTGGGAGAGGACCTCGAGGTAGCGGGCCTCCGACTCCCGCTCGTACTCAGTCGCCCGGCGAATCCCCGTCCCAACCCGCTGCGCGACCCACAATAGCGGCGGGACCAGGATCGCCAGGGCCAGGGTAGCCTGCCACGACAGGTACAGCAGCACCCCCAGGAAGGTTAGGGCCGCCAGGGCCTGGCGGGCTAGGTCAACCAAGAGGGAAATCGCAGGGGCCAGCCCCTCGAGGACATCCCGGTGAACCCTGCTCACAAAGGCCCCGGCTCCCTCACGACTGAAGTCTTTCCAGTCTATTCGCAGGGCCTGGGCCAGCAGCCGCCCCTCCAAATCAAGCACCACCTGGTTGATAAGGGCCTTCTGCCAGAGGGAGGCGACCCAGAAGAGAGCGATCAGGCCCAGTCCCACAGCGAGGTAGGCGAATCCCAGGAGGGCGAAGCGCCGGAAGTCTTGTGCGATCACCGCCTCGTCGAAGAGCCACTTGAGCATCAACGGATGGAGCAGGGCCTCGGTCGCGCTCACCAGGCTGCTAACCGCCACCAGCAGCAGGAACTCGCCCCTGCGCCCCTCCAGGAGGTCCATAACGTCTTCATCGGGCATCACCTCGTCCAGCATAAAGTCGGCGGGGCCGGGGCTCGCCACCCGGTGCAGCACCCGCAGAACCCCAGCGCAACCGGTTGCGAAGTCACAGGAGACCCGCAGCAGTCCCTCACCGGGGACGGCTAACCCCTCCAGGGTTCGCCCCTGGGGTAGGAGGCTGGCGCATGTGCGCGGCTCGAAGAGGTAGAGGGTGCGAAGCCCCTCCAGCTGGCGCTCCAGCCGCGCGAGGTGGATCGGCCCCCTGGTGAGCAGATAGGCATCAAGGAGGGTGTCGATGACCCCGGCTATACCGAACAGGTAGCCCGGAAGCACCGAGTACTTGCGGCCAAGTTCGTTGAGCAGGGGCCGGGCCTCCTCGAGCCATCCGTAGCGCAGCAGCACCTTAGCCACCCCCGCGCTTCCCACCTCGACATAGGGTTCGAGGGTGCCTTATAGCGGAAGCTCATCGTGCCGGGTCCCGTCCGCTCGGCCTGGGCCAGGTCAAAGCGTAGTGCAGCCTCCCCGTCCTGCCGTGCGGCCAGGTCGCCGGTTAGCTGGTGCAGCCGCAACAGGAAGAGTGCCACTCCGGACTGGCCGAAGCCCAATCCGGTGAAGGGCTCGTCGCCACTGAAGCGGTTGACCCAGTAGGCCGTCCCGTCCTTGCGTTGAGCGCGGCTCGCCAGTCGGCGGTAGATGTCCAGGGCTGCATCAAGGTAAGCCAGTTCCCTGTCATGTAGGTAGAAGTGAAGGTTGGCCAGCCCGACTCCGCTCAGCCCGTAGTAGAGGGTATAGTCCTCGAGGCTGGGGTGATGGTTGGCCCGTCCAAGCACTTCCCGCGCTACCTCGACCTCACCAAGCTCGAGCAACACCCAGGCAATCCCTGCCAGCCCGGTTAGCAGGCCCGGGGGAAGTCCTGCGGGTCAGCGCGGCGGGCTCGGTCAATGAACCACTTCCGCCAGGACTCGTTGAGGCTGAAACCCGCCTTGTGCAGCGCGTATAGGACCCCTCCAGCACCGAACCCCAGGCTCAGCGGTTGGTCAGTACGGCGAAGGGGTCGGAGGGAAAGAGCGTGGGGCGTGCGGGATCGGCGGCCTGTTCGAGGAAACGAGCGATCTGTACGGCCCACTCGCGGGCCTGCCGCGAGCAGGGGGCTTCCCCTACATCCCAGCGTGTGGCGGTCGGCACGCTGCGCAGCGGCGGTGTAGTCACCCGCCGCACCATACGCTCCTCCTCCTCGGTCAAGAACTCCAGCACCCCGCCGAGATCCCGCTCGCCCTCAGCGACCGAGACAATGAAGTCATGGATCTCTAAGGGCCACCCCATGTCGCGGATGAGTGCGGGGTAGACATCGCGGAAGAGTTCGGGGCGCAGGACCGCATATGCGCTGATGGGGTAGATGAAGTAGGCCATCATGCTAGCTAAGCTGTACAGGTCGTCGTACTCATCGTAAACGTGCTGTCTTGCCCGGTCGATCCGCCGGAAGCCGGGGGTGTACAGCAGGACCGGCCGCGCCAGCTCGTCTCCCTCTGCCCCTCCCTCCGATCGCCACATCGAGGCTTCAAAGTCAATGAGCACGACGCGGAGAGTATTCTTTTTGAGGAGGAAATTTCTTGCGGAGAGGTCGCCCAGCAACACCCCTCGGCTATGCACAGCCTGTATTGCGCGGGCAAAGCTGCGGAATAGGCGAAAGAAAGACCGAAGGTAACGGGCGGAGCCCTGGCGGCTAGCCCGCACCGCCAGTAGCGGGTGGTGCTTGCGGAAAAGTGCAGCACGGATATCAATCCCTTCGACGTACTCTTCCGCAAGAAACAGGTGTTCCCACTCTTCAAACAACTCTATGGGGCGGGGAGCCACGCCGGTGCCGTTGAGTTGTCGCAGGATCTCCCACTCGCGGCGCAAGAGCACTTGCGCATCGTAAGATCCCAGGGGGTCAAAGTTGGTGTAGGGCCGGGCCTCTTTGATTACCACCCGTCGCCCGGTACGCAAGTCCCGCGCCAGATAGACCCCTCCGCTGTTGGAGAAGCTGAGCGCTCCAGTACCTCGTAACGTCTGTTGAGCATCGGAGGCGCGTCCCCCTCTGGAGGCGTCCAGTCGTCGAAGGGCCAAGCCACCCAAGCGGGAGGGGCGAAGTACGGCTCGCGCCGGTCGGGAACCAACTCCAGTGCGGGCGTGGCGATCGCCGGAATCCGGCGACCTAGCTCGTCTACAATGTACTGTTGGCGGAAGGCGCCGTAGCGGAAGTACACCGCCCGCGAGTCCTTGTAGCGGAGGTCGGAGAGAATGTAGGCGCCCGCCTCACCCGTGATCCTTTCAGCCAGGCCCTGGATCACTTCACGAAACAGCTCTACCGAGGCGGGATAGGCAGTAATGAACTTGCCCGAGCTGCCGCGGGCCATGGCCTTGGAGTTGAGCAGCGCGAGCACGTTTCGGTCCAGTGCGAACTTGAACGCTACCCTCAGCTCTTCAAAGTAGCTCGCCGCCTTGGCTAGCACTCGCTCAGCATTGCCTGGGTGGGCACTGACGTGAATCTTCCACCCCTGCTCCGGTAGCGCTGCCCCCTCATCGTAATAGACTACCCACCAGATGCCTTCCCTAATCGCCCGCTCGCGCGCCTCCCCAGTCAGCACATCAGCAAAACCCCTGCCCTGAGGGCAGTAGTATGTGTCCAGAGGCTCGTAGAACAAGCTATCGTCCCGAACGTACAGGAACCGATCTACCCAACGTTCATCTCATTGCCTTGGCCCCGTGATCCCAGCTCCTGGAGCGCTGTTCTGTCCCAGGGCTAACCCATTGGAATGGCTGTGCCGGAATGCCCCGGCACAGCCATTCTGGAAGCTCAAGTCAGTACCGGATCGCGGGTACAACAAAGGCTGAAGCTGCTCGTCCAGCTGGCTGCAGCAAAGCCTGGATCCTGCCGCACGGTCATCCTCTGGAGGCTGAGAACCTTCATTGCGTTTCCTCCTTTCTGAACCCACTACCGGGATCACCTCTAGGGCCGAAAGCCGCCTGTGACCGGTTGTTCACTTGCCTTTCTCACCCCCTTTCACCCCACAGTTTCCGGAGCTTGTGCCCTTTTTTTTCAAGCCCCCCCGGGCTGACCTCGGTCGTGTAAGGAATTCCTTCGTGTGCTACCTCATAGCTCCCCCCTAGCCATTTTCAAGAGCACCCGGCTACGGATGAGGTTGTGGACCAGCAGGATGAGGTTCACCCGGGCCACTAGGCCCCAGTAGGACCGAACCTCTATCCGGTGAAGCCCCAAAGAGCGTACCATCACGCTAAACCGGGTCTCGATCCAGTTGCGTACCCTCCCCATCCACTCTCTCCACCCCGTCTCCACCACCTTTCCTCCCCTAAGCCGGTAGGAAGGTGTCTTGACCCCCTGGACCCAGCGGGTCACGCGTCAGCGTATCTTGTACCCCCGGTCACCAAGGACCGCGGGCAAACCCTCCAGAAGCTCCCCTGCCCAGGTCTCCCGGGCATTCCCGGGAAGAAGAGTCCAACGAAAGAAGAGGCCCCGCTCGTTCATCACCGGCACAAGGACGTACCCGCCAAAGGCTCCCAGGGGACCCACCCCCACCGCGGCCTCAGGAAGAGAGAGGCCGTGGATACGGTGGCCGTGGGCCAGGGGGATGGGCTTGAGGTCTACCACCTGGAGCAGGCCTTGTCCCCCGGAGAGCTTTAAGGCGAGGTGGGCCAGCAGCCCATGAGCCTTCTGGAGGATCCGGTAGAAACG
>BBBN01000149.1 GCA_001311585.1 Thermus sp. JCM 17653 | reverse complement strand
TTTGTGCTCACAAAAGACGCCCTGGAAATCTGCTCAATCAACGGTTCCCCGTTTCCTATAGAGGTAGACCCAAAACCCTTCTACGATAAGCCAGATGACGGCAAAGTGAGTTTCCCTTACGCGTATGACCTCAGGATTTACGACACGGTAGCGGTATCTCGCATTTACCCAGTTGGCCCAACACGTGAGCTGGGGTTAGAGCTTCTCCTATTTGATGGACCGCGTCTTAAGAACTTTAGGCTAGTCCGAAGCGTCCTACAAGATTCAAAAAAAAAGGCATAAAGGTTCTAGGTATTCCGCTAAGTTTTCTGGCTCTAGTGCCTCCGTACCATTCGGTGGGCTACCTTCTGGCAAATACACAGCTTTTCTGTACTCGCATCGCAAGGGAAACATCATTCCTTGGTCTCTCAAGGAGTTTTGGACTTGAACAGCCCCGTCAATAACGCCGGATCTGCTATGGCTACTTATTCTGCCCTGGTTTCCATCGCGGTTGCCGATGCCCTTGGATGGCAAACAGAACACCTCAGGCGGCGGGAAGATATTGAACGCCTGTTTGGGGTGAAGTTTATAGATAGCTTCCATAAATACCAGAGGCGAAGGGGAAGCCTCTTTCAAGGGTATACGGACCTCGTTCAGGAAGGCGACTACTCCGACGATACCCAACTTACTCTAGCCACGGCGCGTTCCATTCTTCCCGATGGTGCATTTGATCCTGATTATTTCAGCAAGGTGGAGTTACCTGCGCTAAAGCTCTACCTGCGGGGAGGAGGAAGCACGGTAAAGGCCGCAGTGGAGAAGATTGCTAGGGTAAAGGCTCGCTGGTTTACCAACTTCTTCACCTATAGGTCGCCCAAAGGAGAGAAGCTAGACTACCGCGACAGCGGCGCCAACGGTGTAGCCATGCGGATTGCCCCTCACGCCCTTGCGAACAGGGAAAACCCCCAAAAGGGGGTCATTGGCGTATGGCAAAACGCGGTGTGCACTCATGGCCATCCTCGAGCCATCGTTGGAGCTTTGGCCCATTTCTGGGCCCTAATCCTCCTATTGCGCCAAGCAGATGCGGATGAGGAATCCCTCATAAAAGGTGTTCTGGACGGTATATCTGAATCCGGTTTGCCCCAAAGCTGGGAGTTTCAGCAATGGAAGTCCTTATGGGAGGAAGGCAGGGGTCCGGGGTCCTTCTCCCGGACTTATGAAGAGACTCTTAAGGAGTACCAGCGCTTGGTCTCGCTCCTTAGGTCGCATCTCTTTGACGAAGGAGATCATCCCTTCCTAAAAGAGGTGGGCGCTTTTAACCGTTCCACCAGGGGCTCAGGATTGGTAGCGGCTGTAGCGGCGCTTTTCTTTTTCCTTAAATATCGCAACGATCCCCGAAAGGCTATTCTCCGGATCGTCAACCACCTCGGCTTAGACACGGATACCATCGCTTCCATGACCGCTGCCTTATACGCCGCTTCTGGGCAAGCCGTGCTCCCTGAGCTTTGGGAGAAGGTGCAAGATTATGAGTACCTAGCTTCAGCGCAGGAAGGAAAACTACCGAGGCTCCCGGGCGCAGATTTCTTTAAAAAGACGAAAAAGGCCACTTCCCTAGAAACTCATCCTCCCCTAGAGATGGCACAGCGCGGCGGAACGATCTCGCACTCCCTCTTCGGTTCGGGTAGAGTTCTAGAGGTTATCAAGCAAAACCCACCTCCAAAAGAAGTGGTGATGGTGCGCGTTCGCTGGGATTATGGTCAGAGTATGGTCTTCACTAAGCTCCCCCAGGGATCCAAGCGCGCAAAATAGGTTTATGGCGAACCGCAAGCTGATTGAGGTCGCCCTGCCCCTCGAGGCCATCAACAAAGAGGCCAGCCGGGAGAAGTCCATCCGCCACGGCCACCCCTCCACCCTGCACCTCTGGTGGGCGAGGCGCCCCCTCGCCACGGCCAGGGCGGTGCTCTTCGCAAGCCTCGTGGACGACCCCGGCGAGCACCTGCCGGAAGACCAGGCGGCCAAGGAGCGGGAGCGGCTCTTCGCCCTCCTGCAAAAGCTGGTGAACTGGGACGAGGCCAAGGACCCCGACTCCCCCACCCTCTGGGAGGCCCGCCACGAGATGGCCAAGGCCCTGGCCCGGAGCCTGGGCGAACCCCCGCCCCCCAAAGAGGACCGGACCGCCATCCTGGCGCTTCTGCAGGAGGCCCCGCCCGTCCTGGACCCCTTCGCGGGCGGGGGGACCATTCCCTTGGAGGCCCAGCGCCTGGGCCTTAGGGCCTACGCCTCCGACCTGAACCCGGTGGCCGTCCTCCTCAACAAGGCCTCATAGAGATTCCCCCCCGCTTCGCTGGCCTCCCCCCGGTGAACCCCGAGTACCAGGCGAAGCACCAGCCCACCGACCGCTTTCCCCGGGCCAAAGGCCTCGCCGAGGACGTGCGCTTCTACGGCCGCTGGATGCGGGAGGAGGCCTTCCGGCGCATCGGGGCCTTTTACCCCGCGGTAAACGGCCAAACGGTGATTGCCTGGCTCTGGGCCCGCACCGTGGCCTGCCCCAACCCCGCCTGCCGGGCCGAGGCGCCCTGGTGCGCTCCTTCTGGCTTTCCAAGAAGAAGGGCAAGGAGGCTTACGTGTCCCCGAGGTGGAGAGGGGAGGGGTGGTGTTCCGCGTGAAAACCGGAGCGGGCGCCCCGCCCCTGGAGGCACGGTGAACCGCCGGGGAGCCCGGTGCCTGGTGTGCGGCACCCCCATTCCCCTGGAGCACGTGCGGGCCGAGGGCCGCGCCGGGCGCATGGGGGCGAGGCTCATGGCCATCGTGACCGAGGAACGTGGGGGGAGGGGTTACCACGCTCCGGACCCGGAGCACGAGGCCGTTGCCCAGAGCATCTTGCCTACCTGGAAGCCTGATTTTGAGTTTGCGAAGAACAGTCGGCACATGACTCCTTGGGTCTATGGCCTGGAGCGCTTTTCCGACCTCTTCACCCCCCGCCAGCTCCTGGCCCTCGCCACGTTCTCCGACCTGGTGGCCGAGGCCAGGGAACGGGTTTACCAAGACGCTCTGGAGGCGGGCCTGCCCGACGACCCCACTCCCCTTGCCGAGGGCGGCCGGGGCGCCCGGGCCTACGCTGAGGCGGTGGGGGTGTACCTGGCGCTGGGCGTAGGTAAGGCTGCCGATTATCATGCGTCCCTCTGTATTTGGCACGTGAGCCGGGAAACGATCGCCCATGTGTTTAACCGCCAAGCCCTCCCCATGACCTGGGACTTCGCCGAGGCCAACCCCTTCAGCGAGAGCACCGGCTCCTGGGAAGGCATGGTGGACTGGGTGGCCTCCGCCCTGGAGACCCTCCCCGCCTCTCCCCCGGGCACGGCCCGCCAGGCCAACGCCCTGGACTCGGTGAACGGCGTTCCAAGCCCGCCCCTCATCTCCACCGACCCGCTTACTACGACAACGTGCCCTACGCCGACCTTTCCGACTTCTTCTATGTTTGGCTCCGCCGGAACCTGAAGGAGGTCTACCCCGACCTCTTCCGCACCCTCCTCACCCCCAAGGCCGAGGAGCTCATTGCCGACCCCTTCCGCCACGGGGGCAAGGAGGAGGCCCGCAAGCACTTTGAGGAGGGCATGCGCCGGGTCTTCCGCCACCTCAGGGAAAGGGCCCACCCCGACTACCCCCTCACCCTCTACTACGCCTTCAAGCAGCAGGAGGTGGAGGAGGACGAGGAAGGGGAGAGCGAGGCCGTGGCCTCCACGGCTGGGAGACCTTCCTCCAGGGCCTCGTGGAGGAGGGCTTCCAGGTGGTGGCCACCTGGCCCATGCGCACCGAGCTTCAGAACCGCCCCCGGGGCCAGGCTCTAACGCCCTCGCCTCCTCCATCGTGCTGGTCTGCGGCCCAAGGCCCAAGGAGGCCCCCCTCGCCACCCGGCAGGACTTCCTCCGGGCCCTCCGGGCCGAGCTTCCCCAGGCCCTGAGGGACCTCACCCGAGGGAGCATCCCCCCCGTGGACCTGGCCCAGAGCGCCATCGGCCCCGGCATGGCCGTCTTCAGCCGTTACAGCGCCGTGGTGGAGCCGGACGGCAGGCCCCTCTCCGTGCGGGAGGCCCTGGCCCTCATCAACCAGGTCCTGGACGAGTTCCTGGCCGAGGAGGAGGCGGAGCTGGACGCTCCAAGCCGCTTCGCCCTCGCCTGGTACGAGCAGTACGGCTACGGGGAGGGCCCCTTCGGGGACGCCGAGACCCTGGCCAAGGCCAAGAACGTGGCGGTGGCCGCCCTGGAGGAAGGGGGTATCCTCCTCGCCCGGGGCGGTAAGGTGCGCCTCTTGAGGCCCGAGGAGTACCCGGAGGACTGGGACCCCAAGGCCGACCGCCGCCTGAGCGCCTGGGAGCCGCCCACCACCTCATCCGCCTCCTGGAGAGGGCGGGAGAGGGGGCCGCGGCCAGGCTCCTCGCCGAGCTTCCCCCCCACCCTGGCGGAGGGAGCCCGGGCCCTGGCCTACCGCCTGTACCAGATCGCCGAGCGCAAGGGCCGCGCCGGTCAGGGGAGCTACCTTGTGGACGCCCAGGGCTTCAACCTCCTGGCCAAAAGCTACGGCCACCTGGCGGTGGAGGCGGCCAGGGCGCGGGGAGCGGTGCAGGAGGGGCTTTTCCGGGAGGGGGATTAG
>BBBN01000148.1 GCA_001311585.1 Thermus sp. JCM 17653 | reverse complement strand
CCTGAGGTGGGCCCCGGGGCTTGGTTGGCCCTCCTCTACACGGCGGCGGGTGGGGCTTTTCTCGCCTTCACCCTGTGGGGCGAGGTGCTCCGGCGTCATTCCGCAAGCCGGGTGGCTGCGCTGGGGTGCGGGATTAAACTAGGGAAGGCATGGCGGCCATCGCGGCGGAAAATCAAAAGGGGCAGGGCGCCACCCCTTTTGCCCTGGCCCCCGGGTTGGGGGGCGCTCCTACGCTGGGCTGAAGGGAGGGCGGCGTGCGTTCGGGCGAGTTTTCCCGGCCTAACCGTTACGATCTCCTGGCCTTCTTGGTGGCCGTAGCCCTCCTCGCCGCTTTCTTGGCGGCCTCGAGGGAGGCCGCGGAGCCCTTGAGGCCCGAGCCCATCTCCCTGGACCCCTGGCGGCTTCCCGAGTACGCCCTAAGGACCGGCTTTCGCATGGGGCTTGCCCTCCTCCTCTCCACCCTCTTCGCCCTGGCTTACGCCCCCCTCGCCGCCAAGACCCGGCTTGAGCCCTTCTTGGTGGCCCTTCTGGACATCCTGCAGTCGGTGCCCATCCTGGGTTTCCTGGCGGCCAGCGTGGGGGCCCTGGCGGCCCTCTTCCCGGGGAAGGCCCTGGGGTACGAGCTGGCGGCGGTCTTCGCGGTCTTCACCTCCCAAGCCTGGAACATGGCCTTCAGCTTCTACCAGTCCTTGAAGACCCTACCTCGGGACCTGGACGAGGCGGCGAGGCTCTACCGCTTGCGGCCTCTCCAGCGCTTCCTCAGGCTGGAGCTTCCCTTCGCCCTCCCGGGCCTAGTGTGGAACGGCATGATGTCCATGTCGGGAGGCTGGTTCTTCGTGGTGGCCTCCGAGGCCATCAGCGTGGGGAAGACGGAGGTGGACCTCCCGGGGGTGGGCTCCTACCTGGCCCGGGCGCTGCAAGAGGGTAACCTCCCCGCCGTGGCTACGCCACGTTGGCCATGCTCCTCGTCATCCTCCTTTATGACCAGCTCCTCTTCCGGCCCCTGGTGGCTTGGAGCGAGCGCTTTAAGTACGAGGAGCGCCCTGGGGAGGCCCCGGCGAGGAGCTGGGTTTTGGACCTCTTGCGGCGCACCCGGGTGGCGCGGGCCCTGGGGGAGGTCTTGGCGGAGGCCCTCCTGCGGCGGGCCGTGGCCTGGAAGGGGGCACCGGTGGGGAGGGTTCACCTCCCGGGGTTTCTCCTACCTTTATCCTCACCCTGGCAGGCCTCTACGGGCCTATGGCCTTTTGGCCTCCCTTTTCGCCCTGGGCCCGGGGGAGTGGCTGAGGGCGCTTGGCCTAGGGTTTCTCACCCTTCTTAGGGTTCTGGGGATCCTGGTCCTCGCCGCCTTGCTCTGGGTGCCCGTGGGGGTGGTCCTGGGGGGAAGGCCCGCTTTGGCGGTGCGGGTCCAGGCCCTGCTGCAGTTTCTTGCCGCTTTTCCTGCCAACCTCCTTTACCCCTTCGCCGCCTACCTCCTCTTGCGCCACGGGCTTTCCCTCGAGGTCTTCTCCGCCCTCCTCATGGCCTTGGGGACCCAGTGGTACCTCCTCTTCAACGTGGTGGCGGGGGCCATGGCCCTGCCCTCGGACCTCAAGGAGGCCGCCAAGGCCTACGGCTTGAGGGGGCTCCTCCTTTGGCGGCGGCTTCTCCTCCCCGGAGTCTTTCCCTACCTGGTCACGGGGCTCATCACCGCAAGCGGGGGCACCTGGAACGCCTCCATTGTGGCTGAGGTTGTCTCCTGGCACGGGAGGACCCTGGAGCCACGGGCCTTGGGGCCTACATCACCAAGCCACGGAGGCCGGGGACGAGGGGAGGCTTCTTTTGGGCATCGTGGTCATGAGCGGCTTTGTGCTCCTCTTGAACCGCTTTCTCTGGCGCAGGCTCTATCGCCTGGCGGAGGAGCGGTTTAGGCTCTAGGGGGTGGGCGTGGTCCTGCTAGAGGCCAAAAACGTGGGCAAGTTCTTCCGGGTGGGAGACGGGGTGCACCGGGTCCTGGCCGGGGTGAGCCTGGAGGTGCGGGAGGGGGAGATCGTGGCCCTTCTGGGGCGGTCCGGGGGCGGGAAGAGCACCCTCTTGAGGGTTCTCGCCGGGCTTATCCCCCGGACGAGGGGGAGGTGCGCTTCAAGGGAAAGCGGGTGGAGGGCCCCGTGGAGGGGATGGCCATGGTCTTCCAGAGCTTCGCCCTTTTCCCGTGGCTCACCGTGTTGGAGAACGTGGCCTTGGGCCTCGAGGCCCGGGGGCTTCCCAAGGAGGAAAGGGAGAGGAAGGCCCGGGAGGCCATCGCCTTGGTGGGCCTGGAGGGCTTTGAGGGGGCCCTTCCCAAGGAGCTCTCCGGGGGGATGCGCCAACGGGTGGCTTCGCCAGGGCCTTGGTGGTGGAGCCCGAGATCCTCTTCATGGACGAGCCCTTCTCCGCCCTGGACCCCCTGACCGCCGAGGGTCTGAGGGAGGACCTCCTGGACCTCTGGGAAGCGGGGAAGCTCGGCACCAAGGCCATCCTTCTCGTCACCCACAACATGGAGGAAGCGGTGGCCTTGGCGAACCGGGCCCTGGTCCTGCAGGGTAGCCCGGCCAGGGTGGCGGCGGAGGTGCCCATCCGCCTTCCCCATCCCCGGGACCCCAAGGACCCGCGCTTTTTGGCCCTCACCGACCGCCTTTACGTGGAGCTCACCCACCGGGAGGAGGTGGAGCGCCGGGTGGAGGAGGTGGCCTACCACCTGCCCGAGGCCCCGGTGGGGGTCCTTTTGGCCCTGGTGGAGACCCTGGGACGGCTTGGAGGACGGGCCGACCTGCCGGTGTTGGCGGAGGAGGAGGGGTTGGAGGTGGACGACCTTCTGCCCCTCCTCGAGGCCTTGGAGCTCCTCGCTTCGCCAGGGTGGCGGAGGGGGATGTGGAGCTTTCCGCCGCGGGATTCACCCTGGCCGAGGCCGAACTTCCCCGGCAAAAGGAGATCTTCGCCGAGCACCTCTTGCACCACGTTCCCCTGGTGGCCGACCTGCACCGGGAGGTGTTGGCCCGGGGGCGGGTGCGGGAGGAGGAGGTGTTGGACAGGTTGGAGATGCGCTTTCCCCCCGGGGAGGCCAGGCGGGTGTGGCGCAGGCTCCTGGAGTGGGGCCGCTTCGCCGGGCTTTTGGCCTACGACGAGCGGGCCCGCCTCCTCTTCCCGCCCGAGGAAGAGGCGTCGGAGGCCTAGGGGTTTCCGTCTGGTTTCAGGTGGGGCGCTAAGATGAGGGTGAAGGGGGTAGGCGTATGAGGATACCCATGCTGTTCCTGGTGATTCTGGGCCTGGCCTGGGCGGCCGTTTCTGTGTCCCCTTCCCTCCCTGCCACCTGGCCGGAGGGAACCGCCTTCGCCCTGGTGGACGCCGAGGGCCACGTGGTCTGGCAGCCGGGGGTGGACCTCACCCCGAAGGCTCTGCAACAAGCTGCTTTCTTGCTCGTCACCCTGCCGGATGGCACCACCTACCAGGTGCCCGTGGTGGTGGAGGGCAAGGGGAAGGGGCTTGGCGAGGTGAAGCTTTCGGTGGAGGGTAAGCTTGTGCCCCTGCCCGAACTCCTGCACGCCAGGGGGTTCGCCCTCGAGGACGGCCATCTGGTCCGTATTAAGCCAGAGAAGGGGCCGTCGGAGGACGGGGGAGGCCACCGGGAGGACCAAGGAAAAGCCAACCCGGCCGGGCGTGGATGGGGCCACGGGCGCTGAGGGCCTGGCCGGGGCTTTAGGAAGGGCTCCGGTTTCCTGGCCATGGACCAGGTCCCCTGAACCCCTCCCCTTTGCCCAAGTCCAAGTACCCCACTGCGGCTTTTGCCGCGGTGGGGGCCCCAAAAAGGTCTTCTTCCAGCCCTAGCTCGGGCATCGCGTGTTGCGAAACCCACGTGTGGCACTTAGCCGGGACCTCTCTAGGGGGACGGCACTGGCTACAGCCTCTGGGTGCCCTGGCGCGCTGGCCTTCGCGGCCCTCAAAATGGGCCCATGGATGCCCACCTTCGCGAGGCTCTTGGCGACCCCCTCACGATCCTATTCACCCTGTTCCGGGTCCTGGTGGTATATGGGGTGCTCCTCGCCCTTCTCCATTGGAGTGGAAAGCGGCTCCTGGGCCAGATGACCCCTTTGGACCTGCTCACCTTGCTTCTCCTTTCCAACGCCGTGCAGAACGCCATGATCGGGCCCGACAACAGTTTGGTAGGGGGGCTTTTGGGGGCGGGGGCGCTCCTCCTCTTGGACCGCTTTTTCTCCCGAAGCCCTTGGGCGCGGCGCATAACGGGGGAGCCCACCCTGTTGGTGCACGACGGCCTGCCCATCCTCGAGCACCTGAAGCGGGAGGGGGTGGACCTGGAGGAACTCATGGCCGCCCTCAGGGAGCACGGGGTCATGGAGCTCAAGGACGTGCTGGCGGCGGTCTTGGAGGTGGACGGCACCATCAGCGTCATCCCCAAGGACCACCTGGTGCCCAAGCGGGTGCGCAAGGTGCGTTCCAGCCGCAACCGTTAGGGGGCGTAGGGGGCGAAGAGCTCGTTTTTGCGCACGAAGGCCTCCATGAAGCGCCCCAGGAGCTCCATCTGGCTCCGATGGGCCTCAGGGCCTGAAGCTTGGTTCTCTCCTCTTCGGGGCTCAGGTCCAGGCGGCGCCAGGGGAGGTGGCGG
>BBBN01000147.1 GCA_001311585.1 Thermus sp. JCM 17653 | reverse complement strand
TCGGTCTACCTTCTGGACAAGGCCCTCCCCGCCCTGGAGGAGGCGGCCAAGGAGGTGCCCGGGGCCGTCACCGCCCTCGTCACCCAAAGCCGCCTGGAGCGCTACGTGGCCTTCGCCGACGTTTTGGTGGGGGCGGTGGCCGTGCCGGGGGAGCGCACCCCCATCCTCCTCACCCGGGAGCTCCTCTCCCGCATGCGCCCGGGCAGCGTCCTCCTGGACTTCGCCATAGATCAGGGGGGCATCGCCGAGACCAGCCGGGTGGGCCTGTACCAGGAGATGGGCGTGACCCACTTCTGCCTGCCCAACGTCCCCGCCCTGGTGCCCCGCACGGCGAGCCACGCCCTCACCGCCACCCTTCTGCCCTTCCTGCTAAGGATGGGGGACGACCCCCTAAAGGTCCCCGCCCTCCGCCAGGGGGCCTACCTCCTCCTGGGCCAGAAAGGAGGCCACCTAGAATGAGCTACCGGAAGAAGCTCACCTCCCCCGAGGACGCCGTGACCCTCATCCGGTCCGGGATGCGGGTCTTCGTCTCCGGCAACGCCGCCACCCCCACGCCCCTCCTCAAGGCCCTCGCCGCCCGCAAGGACGAGCTTAGGGACGTGGAGCTCGTCCACCTCTTGCAACTGGGGGAGGACCCCTTCGTCTCCCCGGAGATGGAGGGGCACTTCCGAAGGCGTTCCCTCTTCGTGGGCCCCGCCGACCGGGAGGCGGTGAACCAGGGGCGGGCAGACTACGTGCCCATCATGCTCCACCAGGTGCCCTGGCTCTTCAAGCGCCGGGTCCTTCCCCTGGACGCCGCCATCGTCCAGGTTTCCCCCCCCGACGAGCACGGCTTCTGCTCCTTGGGGGTAGAGGTCATCGCCACCAAGGCCGCCCTCGAGGCCGCCCCCCTGGTCATCGCCATGGTGAACCCCAGGATGCCGAGGACCCTGGGGGACACCTTCGTTCACGTCTCCCGCTTCACCGCCATCGTGGAGCTGGACTGGCCCCTGCCCGAACTCAAGCGGGAGGGCTTCGGGGAGGTGGAGCGCAGGATCGGGGAGCACGTGGCGGGCCTCATTGAGGACGGGGCCACCCTGCAGATGGGCATCGGGGCCATCCCCGACGCTGTCTTGGCGAGCCTTTCGGGCCGTAAAGACCTCGGCGTCCACACGGAAATGATCTCCGACGGGGTCCTGGAGCCTTCCTCAAGGGCCTCATCACCGGCGCCAGGAAGACCCTTCACCCGGGCAAGGTCATCGGCACCTTCGTCCTGGGCTCGGAGAGGCTCTACCGCTTCGTCCACGACAACCCCCTCTTTGAACTCCACCCCGCCGACTACGTCAACGACCCCTTCGTGGTGGCCCAGAACCGCAAGATGGTGGCCATCAACTCCGCCATTGAGGTGGACCTCACCGGCCAGGTGGTGGCCGACTCCATCGGCACCCGCATCTACTCCGGGTTTGGCGGCCAGCTGGACTTCATCCGGGGAGCGGCGAGGAGCGAGGAGGAAAGCCCATCATCGCCCTCCCTTCCACCGCCAAGGGGCAGAGCCGCATCGTCCCCTTCCTGAAGCCGGGGGCGGGGGTGGTGACCACCCGGGCCGACGTGCACTACGTGGTCACCGAGTGGGGCGTGGCCGAGCTCTTCGGCCGCTCCTTGAGGGAGAGGGCTCTGGCCCTCATCGGCATCGCCCACCCCGACTTCTGGGAGGAGCTCTTCAAGGCCGCCTGGGAGCGGAGGCTTCTTCCCAGGAGCTACCCCGGGGCGGACGTGGGGCCGCAAAACCCGGAAGGCAACCCCGCCTAACCCTTGACAAGCCCCGCCTAACCCCCCTAAATAGGGGGCGATGCCCACGAAAGGCAAGCGCCCAAGATCCCCTCATGAAACCGCTACCCAAGGGCCCACCACCCTGGTGGTGGTGGAGTCCCCTGCCAAGCCAAAAGCATCCAGAAGATGCTGGGGCCTGGCTACGAGGTGCGGGCGAGCCGGGGCCACGTGGCGGACCTTCCCGAGAGGGAGCTGGGGGTGGACGTGGCGCGGGACTTCGCTCCCACCTACGAGGTGAAAAAGGACAAGAAGCCCGTGGTGGAGGAGCTCAAGAGGGCCGCCCAAGGCAGGCGCCTCCTCATCGCCACCGACCCCGACCGGGAAGGGGAGGCCATTGGCTGGCATGTGGCCCGGCTTTTGGGCCGCGACCCCAAGGAGCCCATCCGGGTGGAGTTCCACGAGATCACCCCGAAGGTGGTCCGGGAAGCGGTGGAGCGGCCCAGGCCCATCGACCAGAACCTGGTGGACGCCCAGCAGGCGAGGCGGGTCCTGGACCGGCTTCTCGGCTACAACCTCTCCCCCCTCCTCTCCCTGGAGTTCCGCAAACGGGCCCTCTCCGCAGGCCGCGTCCAAAGCGTGGCCTTGAGGCTCGTGGCGGAGCGGGAGGAGGAGATCGAGGCCTTCCAAAAGGAGGAGTACTGGACCCTGGCGGGGGAGTTCCGGGTAGAGGGGAAGACCTTCCCCGCGCTCCTCCTCGAGGCGGAGGGGAAGCGCATCTGGGCGGGACAGGGGGAGAAAGAGGGAAGGCTCCACCTGAGGACCGAGGCCGAGGCCAAGGCCTTGGCGGAGGCCGTGGCCAGGCCCCCTTACCGGGTGGCCCGGGTGGAGGTGAGGGAGCGCCGCAAATCCCCTCCGCCTCCTTTCACCACCTCCACCCTGCAACAGGCCGCCAGCAGCCGCCTGGCTACACCGCAAGCCGCACCATGCGCATCGCCCAGCGCCTCTACGAGGGGGTGGACCTTCCCGAGGGGACCGTGGGCCTCATCACCTACATGCGCACCGACTCGGTGCGGGTTTCCCCCGAGGCCCTGGCCCTGGCCCGGGAGGTCATCGGGGAGGCCTTTGGGAAGGAGTTTCTGCCGGAAGCCCCCAGGGTCTACAAAAACCGCAAGGAGGGTGTCCAGGACGCCCACGAGGCCATACGCCCCACCGACCCTAGGCGCACCCCGGAAAGCGTCCGCAGGTACCTCTCCGAGGAGGAGTACCGGCTTTACGAGCTCATCTGGCGGCGCTTCTTGGCGAGCCAGATGAAAGACGCCCTCTACGAGCAGACCTCCGTTCTCCTCCAAGACGACGCAGGCCGCTACCTCTTCCGGGCCTCGGGCTCGGTCCTCAAGTTTGAGGGCTACCTCAAGGCCTGGGGCTGGGACCCGGAGGAGAAGGAGGAGCCCCCGGTGCCCCCCGTGCCCGAAGGGGCTTTGGCGGAGCTTCTTCGGGCCGTCCCCGAGCAGCGCTTCACCGAGCCCCCGCCCCGGTACACCGACGCCAGCCTGGTGAAGACCATGGAAGAGCTGGGCATCGGCCGCCCTTCCACCTATGCCCCTACCCTCGAGACCCTGGAAAAGCGGGGCTACGTGGAGAGGAGGGGGCGCACCCTCCTCCCCACTCCTCTGGGCCGCCAGGTGACCCGCTACCTCAAGGAACGCTTTCCCCAGGTGGTGGCCTACGAGTTCACCGCCCGGATGGAGGACCGCCTGGACGAGGTGGAGGAGGGCAAGGCCCCCTGGCCCAAGGTGGTCTGGGAGTTCTACGAGCCCTTCCTGGGGGAGCTTGCCCAAGTGCCCAAGAAGACCTGCCCCCTTTGCGGCAGGCCCTTGGAGCTCAAGGTGAGCCGCTACGGCCAGTTTCTGGGGTGCACCGGCTACCCGGAGTGCACCTACACCGAACCCCTAGAGAAAAAGGAGGCCGAGCCCATCGGGGAGGCCTGCCCCCGGTGCGGGAGGCCCCTTCTTCGGAAAGAGGGGCGCTACGGAAGCTTCATCGCCTGCTCGGGCTACCCGGAGTGCGACTATACCCGGGACGACGGCCGCCCCACGGGCCACGCCTGCCCCAAGTGCGGCGCCCGGGTTTTGGAAAAGAGGAGCAAGCGGGGCAAGCCCTACTACAAGTGCGAGAACAACGCCTGCGGCTTCCTTTCCTTTTATCCCCTCCTGGAGGAGACCTGCCCCGCCTGCGGCTGGCCCCTGGTGAAGAAGGGGGAAGGGGCTTGCGTAAACCCCAGCTGCCCCCGGCACGATCCCAAGCTCCTCCCCGCTCCCAAGGCCTCCCTTTCGGGGAAGAAAAAGGCCGGGTCCCGCAAGCCCTCCAAGAAGGCCACCCCGCCTAGGGACTGGGAGGAGCTCAAGCTCTTCCTCCCCGAGCTTCCCCCTGAGGAGCGCCGGGCGGCGGAGGCCTTGGCCCAGGGGAGGGCCTTGGGCCAAGAGGAAGAAAGGCTCGCCCGGCGGGCCCTCTTCAAGCTCCGCATGAGGAAGGGCCGGGCCAGGAAGGAGGTGGCCCCGGCTTGAGGGAGAGCTACAAGCTCCACCTCCTGCGCCTGGCCCGGGAGGGCCGGGTGGAGGTGCCGGGCCTGCCCCTGAGGGCCTACGCCCTGAGGGAGGGGGAGGAGCGCTTCCAAAAGGCCTTCTACCTCCTCTTGGAAGGGGAGCTGGTCATCGACCTGCCGGAGGGGCGGTACCTGCACCTTCGGCGGGGGGAAGGGGCCTGGGTGGGGGAGCCCCACCGCCTCCTTCCCGTGGAGCGGGCGGTGCTGCTGGAGTTTCCGGCCTAGGCCCCACCAGGTAGACCGCCCCCCAGGGGCGGTAGGGGCTCAGGAGGCGGTCTTCCC
>BBBN01000146.1 GCA_001311585.1 Thermus sp. JCM 17653 | reverse complement strand
AAGGTATTTCTCATTGCTGAACGTGACCTCAAACCCCTCGCTCGGAAGAAGCCCTGCTTTGCGAAAGGCCCCGTAAACGTAGGCCATGCGGTTAGGTATTCCCTTCCAGTCTTCAATGTTTTGGTAGGCATTCTCCAAGTACTGGGGAGGCCTGTTTCCCTCAAGTTGTCGTCTGTGGTACGCAAGGCTTATAGCCAAATCGGGGAACTGGTAGAAATCTACCTTGAGGGGACGAATCTCCACGTACTCCCTCCATTCGCTTCCTAGGTGGTCGCTGAGGCGCTCCTCCCAAACTTGCTCTTTTTTTGGTGTAAAAGCGGATTCGGTCCCGGATCCCAAGGGCCTTGAAGGCCTGGGCAAGACCCTGGGAGGTGGTGCTCTCCGTCTGCAGGAGGTACTCGGCGTTTTGGTCCAAGATCAGCATCCCTACCTCGGGAAAGGCGTGAGCTAGAAGAGTAAGGATCACCTTGTTTTCGTTGCTTTTCCCGAAGCCCGTCTTTCCAAAATTGGCAGTCCTCTTACCCACGAAGAGCCGGGGGTCCACCTCCTTCACCGCCTCCGGGTGCTCCCCCTTTTCTTCAAGGCCGTAGGCCAGATGGCCGAAGGCGTACCTCCTCTTCTCTTCCCGCTCTACTTTCCCTTGGGCCTTCACTTCGGCAGCGAGGAGCCTACCTAGCTCCCTTTCGTTCATGCGGTAAACCCGAGCTCCCACCACAGGCGGGAGGAGGCGGGTGGAGGGGGCGAAAACCCCGTCCTCCAGAACCTTCCCCAAGATGGCAATCCGGTGGTGGTAAAAGTTGATCGCCTTTCGAGCCCAAGGATCCTCCTCTTTGAGGTCTACCTGGTTCACGTGGGCCAGGGCCAGCTCGTAGGTGGGATCGGCCGTGGCCACGGCTCATAGTACCCGTCCAGAACCATCCCCACGTAGTCCTTCTCGTCGAAGGAAACCTGGACGAACTCCCCCAGAAGGAGACGCTCGCCCTGGTCCAGCTCCTCGGGGGTTAGGACCAAGACCACCTCTGTCCAGGGACCGTTCCGCTTGGAAGCCACCACCACGCCGATGGGCTTCCTATCCACGGCTTACCTCCCTCTCCGCAAGCCTGAGCCACTCAGCGATCTTCCTGGCAAACGCTTCGCCAAAGCTCTCCCTGAGACGGGCAAGCACTTCGTCCTCCACCCTGGTGGCCAGGGGCTTGGCTACAGAGGCCTTCCCGTGGGCCTCAACGATAGGGCCTAGGCTCCCCTTATAGAGGACGCTCCGGTGGGATTTAAGGCTTTTGGCCACCCGGATGGCGTCTTCTTCTTTTAGATGAGGAGGAAGGTCAAGAATGGTTATGCCTTCTCGCGGCCTAAACGTGCTTTCAAAGAGACGAGCCACGTAACGTCTTCCCATAACGAAGGCTCCCTGGAAGTCGGCGTCCCACTGGCGCTCATAACGGTAGGCCTTCTCCATGAGAGTCTCCGGGACCTGGAGCAAAAAAAGCCCCTCTCACTTCGGCGAAGAGCTTTGCCATCACTAAGGAAGTGAGGCCTTCTGCAAGGAGACGTGACCTCTTGGAGACCCCCACGAGAAGGAGATCTTTCCTCCTGAAGTACTCTCGGAGTTTTGTGCGGAATTCATCCTTAACGCCGGTCTGGGCCAGGCGCCCATCCTTGACGAAGAGGTACTTCCGGTAATCCTCCGCCAATACTTTCTCTACCACCCAGACCAGATAGGCCCATTCCAGAACGCCACGAAAGACCCCTACGAAGGCCTTGAGGTCCTTAGCGTAGTGCTCTCCCAGGTCTTCTAAAGAGATGCCCGTCGCCTGAAAGAAAGTGTTTAGCGCGTCAGAAGCTGGGCTTTCTCGGGAGCGGGCCAGGAGATCCTCAAGGTATTTCCGGGGGTCTTTCAACACGGCGTACCCAGGAAGGAGGTGGGAAATCGAAGGGAGACGAAACCCGTTCACACCCACGGCAGCTATACGCACGAGACCAAAGGAAAGCAGGGGAAGTTCCTCAAACGCAAGGCCCTCACCCCCGTCCACGGTGAGGGTAAGGAGGGGGTAGCTTTCCCCAACCTCACCTACCTCGTCTAGGGGCACGCGGCGGGCTTTCTCGACTTCCCTATAAAGTTCTTCCAGCTCGGCTAAGAGCTCCTTGTAGTGGTCCAGCTTGAGATCGTCCAGGAAGCCCTTGAGACCTAGGGGGTTGCTTCTTTCTCCCGGGTAGGGCATAGGGATTCACCTGTATTTTCCATT
The DNA here is from genome assembly GCA_001311585.1 of Thermus sp. JCM 17653. Classification (GTDB taxonomy): domain Bacteria; phylum Deinococcota; class Deinococci; order Deinococcales; family Thermaceae; genus Thermus. Next base: position 2,424 of record BBBN01000146.1, on the reverse strand, counting down.
TTACCGTTTGGACCCCCAAAACTCCCGAATAAGTGCTTCCTCCTCAGGGGCCATAAGCTTCACCCCAAGCCGCTCCTCCACCTCCTTGAGCCTCCGGTAGACCTCCCGCCGGGCCTCCAGGGTGAGCCTCCCGGGGTTGCCGTCCTTCCGCTTCACCCGGGTCTCGGGATCCCGCGTCCAGGACCACAGCCACTCCCGGAACTCGTAGAGGGGGCGCAGGTGGGCGTGGCCGTTTTCCAAGGCCCGCGCCATGGCCTTGTCCCGCCGCACCACGGTGCAGGTCCAGCACCCGAAACGCGTATCCCGGCCCCCATACACCCCTTCCAGTTCCCCCGTGGGATAGCCAAGACTGGGGGCCACCAGGTTTAGGTAGTCCCAAACAAAGCACTCCCTCCAGAAGGCAATGGGGGCCACGTAGAGAGCGTTCAGGCGCTTGGCCTCCTGGAAGAGCACTCCCTGACCGCACTCCCCGCCCCGGGAGCAGGAGGTCAGCGAAGCTATCTTGTGAAGGAGCCTGCCGTCCCGGGCGTCCGACTCCCCGAAGCGGACCCCCGTGAGGATGGCCTTTATCCCCGGAAGGCTCTGGACCAGGCGGTCCATGGGAGCGATCTTCAGTCGCTTGGTGCACCAGCGGAAGCGGTTGTGGGGCGGGGGGTAGCCCTTGCCGATGAGCTGGACCCAGAAGCTTTCCTCCGGGCGGGGCTTGGCGATGTGGATACCGATCTCGGGGTGGAGCCTTTCACCGCCTCCAGGAACCCCAGGGCCTGGGCGTGGAGGGTGGGGATCTCCAGTCCCGTGTCGGCGTAGATCACATGGACCTCCACGGGTTTTCCCCGCCGCTTCCACCACTCCAGGGTGAGGACGGTGGTGGCGGTGGAATCCTTGCCCCCCGAGTAGGCGAGGACGAAGGTTTCGGCCCCCTGGGCGAGGGCGGCCTCGAGGGACCGCTCGGCCACAGTCAGGGCTTCTCCGAGGTCCAGAGACAGGGGGGTTTCGGCTGGCTCGGTTAAAATCTCAAGTGGTATTTCCATCTCTCAATTCCTCAACTTTAGATCCCATGAACTTTATACTCCATATACTCCACACGAAAGCAAAGGAAAATGACCCCCTCAAAAAAACGAGGACCTTGTGGGATAAGGTTCCCTGGCGGCGGGTGATTGGCCTGCGCAACGTTGGGGTGCACGAGTATTTCGCCGTGGGTTGGGGCAAGCGTAGCCTCAGCCGGGTAAGGTGAGGACGAAGGCCCCCTGGAAGCCTTCTCCCTCCCTTTCCAGGGGAAGGAGGAGGTCCGCCCGGAAGAGGCCGTCCTGGCGGTTGTTCACCCGGGGCATCCCCCTTTCCCGGTAGGGCGGGAGGGCGTAGACCTGGCGCTGGGCCTCCTCGGGGAAGAAGAGCTGGGTGGCGAAGGCTTGGCCCCCCCGCCTCCACCCTTAGGTGCAGGTGGGGGGCACGGCTTGGGTACCAGCCGGGGAAGAGGGTGAGGAAGGCCGCCCGGCCCTCCCCGTCCGTGCGCCGGAAGCCCCGGCAGAAGACCCCGGGGGCGTTCACCCCCGAGTAGCGGCCCAGGGCGTCCGTGTGCCAGAGGTCCACCCGGGCACCCTGTAGGGGCCTGCAGGCCCGGTCCCGCACCTGCAGGAGAAGCCTTAGGGCCACCCCGGGAAGCCCTTCCCGCAGGTCCTCCCGCTCGGGGACCTCCCGGAGGTAGTAGGGCCTTGGGTGAGGGCCGGGGTGGGGGTGCAGGTCCCTTGGCTCCGGGCTAGGGGCAGGAGGAGCATCCCTAGGAAGGCACGCCGCTTCATTTGCGCTTAAGGAGGAGGTCCACCTCTAGCCGGATGCGGTTTTCCACGCTGAGGAGGATGGGCACCCGAGGTTGGACGAGGCGGAACTTCTCAAAGGGAAACTCCGTCCTCAAAAAGACCCGCACCTCCTCGCCCCGGAACTCCGCTTCTCCCTCCCAGACCACCTCCTGCGTCACCTCCTTTATGGTAAGGTCCCCCACCACCTGGATGGCCACCTTGCCGCTTTGGGGCAGGGGGTTGGGGAGGCCTTTCACCTCCTTGGGGCGGAAGGTGGCGAAGGGGAAGCGGTGGGTCTCGAGGGTGTTCTGGCGCAGGTAGTTGTCCCGCCGGGCCTGGTCGCTTTTCAGCTCCCTTAGGTCCACGGCGAACTCCCCGCTTGCCCGCCCGCTTTGGAGCCGGACCTCCCCCCGCACCGCCTTGGTGGTGCCCACGGCGTCGGCGAGGCCCACCTGCAGAAGCTCCTCCCGCACCCGGTAGCGGGCCTCTCCTGAAGCCACCTCGAAGGTCTGGGCCAGGACCGGGAGAAAGAGGACCAGCGCCGCCACAACCCATCGCATCCTTCCACCTCCTTGGGCGCTACGAAAAGGGTAGCAGGCTAGGGTTAGGCTTGGGTTAGAAATACCTT
>BBBN01000145.1 GCA_001311585.1 Thermus sp. JCM 17653 | reverse complement strand
TGGCGGGCAGGAGGGGGAGAGGGAGGGAAGGGGTGCGGTCCTCCTTGAGGACCACCGCCACGCTCCCCGAGGCCAGGCCCGCCTCCTCCTTGGCCCGGGGGGAGGGGAGGAGCACCCCCTGGAGGAGGAGGGCCAAGGCCCCCAAAAGGGCCGCGCCTCCCCGAATCACACCCCTTGTTTCCCCAGGCTTGGCCACGGCGATACCGCCCTTTCCCCTAGGCGGGTACCTCCACAAGCTGGAAGGCCTCCACGATATCCCCTTCCTGGAACTCGTCAAAGCCCTCGAGGCCCAGGCCGCACTCGTACCCCTGGGCCACCTCCCGCACGTCCTCCTTGAAACGCTTGAGGCTTCCGATGCGGCCTTTCCAGATCTCCTGCCCCTTGCGCAGCACCCGCACCTCGGCGTTCCGGGGGATCCGGCCCTGGAGGACCATGCACCCCGCCACCTGCTTGCCCGTGGGCAGGCGGAAGACGGCCCGCACCTCGGCCCGGCCCAGGACCTCCTCCTTGTACTGGGGCTCCTTCTTTCCCTTCACCATGCTCCGGACCTCGTCGATGAGGTCGTAGATGATGCGGAAGGTCTTGAGGAGGACCCCCTTTTCCTCGGCCTTCTTCTTCACCGCGCCCGGGGGGTTGACCCCGAAGGCCAAAATGGCGGCTCCCGCCGTCTGGGCTAAGAGGACGTCCGACTCGGTGGGGGCGCCCACCTGGGCCAGGAGCACGTGGATCTTCACGTCCTCGGTGCTCTCCCGGGCCAGGATGTGCTGGATGGCCTCGAGGGAGCCTGGGTGTCGGCCCGGAGGATAAGGTGGACCTCCTTCTTCCCCTCCTCCTGCAGGCTCCGCAAAAGGTCGGCCATGGTCTTGGGGCGGCGCTCCTTTTCCGCCTCCTCCTTGGCCCTCCTTTCCTCCCTCCGCTCCTCGGCGATCTCCTTGGCGGCCTCGAGGTCCGGCACCCACTCCACCACATCCCCGGCGTGGGGGAGCTCCTGGAAGCCCAGGACCTGGACCGCGCTTCCCGGCCCTGCCTCCTTCCGCTGGTGGCCGTCGGCGTCCATCATGGCCCGGATGCGCCCAAAGACCTCCCCGGCCACCACGTAGTCCCCCACGCGGAAGGTCCCTTCCTGCACCAGCATGTTGGCGATGACCCCGGCCTGCTTGTCCAGCTTGGACTCCAGGATCACCCCTTTGGGCTCGGCGTTGGGGTCGGCCCGGTAGTCCTCCAGCTCGGCCAAGAGGAGGATCATCTCCAGGAGGTCCTGCACCCCCTGGCCCGTCTTGGCGCTGATGGGCACCACGATGGCGTCGCCGCCGTACTCCTCGGGCACGAAGCCCCGCTCCATGAGCTGGCGCTTCACCTTTTCGGGGTCGGCCTGGGGCAGGTCAATTTTGTTGATGGCGAAGATGAGCTTGGCCCCGGCCGCCTTGGCGTGGGCGATGGCCTCGTCCGTCTGGGGCATGATGCCGTCGTCGGCGGCGATGACGATAATGGCGATGTCCGCCACCCTGGCTCCCCGCTGCCTTATGGTGGTGAAGGCCTCGTGCCCCGGGGTGTCGATGAAGACCACGGTTCCCCCGGGGGTCTTCACCTCAAAGGCCCCCACGTGCTGGGTGATCCCCCCCGCCTCCTTCTCGGCGATGCGGCTTTTGCGGAGGTAATCCAGGAGGGTGGTCTTCCCGTGGTCCACGTGGCCCATGATGACCACCACGGGAGGGCGCCTTGGGAGGCTTTTCCGGCGCTCTTCCTCGGCCAGCTTCTCCTGGAGCCCCCGTTGCTCCTTGACGAGCTCCCGCACCGCCTCCGCGTCCTCCTCGCTCAGGGTGGAGGCGTGGGACTTGTAGGGCACCCCCATCTGGTCCAGGAGCTCCAAAAGCTCCTCGTTTTTCATGCCCAGCTCTTTAGCCAGCTGTAGATGCGTATTTTGGCCATCCTTACCTCCTAACTGGGCCAAAAGGGCTTCGGAAAGCGCCTTGGCCCGGCCTCCGGCGAAGCGCCGGAGCTTTTTCTCCGTCCAGCACTCCGGGTTGTCGGGGCAGACGTAGGCCCCCCGGCCCGGGAGCTTGCCGCTGGGGTCCAGCTGGAACCCGGTTTCCGTGAGCAGGATGCGAAGAAGCTCCCCCTTGGGCCGCCTCTTTCGGCAGGCCACGCACATGCGCAGGGGAACGTGCTTCATCCGAGGTCCCGGAAGAGCTTCTCGAACTCCTCCTTGGCCCGGCTTGGGGCCTCCGCCTCCTCCTGGGCGGCCTTGCGGATGGCCTCGTCCAGGTCGGAGATCTCCGCCTCCTCAAAGTGGATGTCGTAGCCGGTGAGCTTGGAGGCCAGGCGGACGTTTTGGCCGCCGGTGCCGATGGCCAGGGAGTGCTGGTCCTTGGTGACCTTCACCTTGGCCTTCTTGGCTCGGGGTCCAGCTCGATGGAGCCCACCTGGGCGGGGGAGAGGGCATTCTTGATGAACTCCTTGGGGTCCTTGGACCAGAGGATGATGTCCACCTTCTCCCGGCCCAGCTCGGCGGAGACCGCCTGGATCCTTTGCCCCTTGTGGCCGATGCAGGCCCCGATGGGGTCCACGTTGGGGTTGTGCTCATCACCGCCACCTTGCTCCGCCGCCCCGGCTCCCGGGCCACGGCCTTGATCTCCACGATGCCCTCGGCGATCTCGGGCACCTCCTGCTTCAGGAGGTGCTTCAAAAGCTCCTCGTGGGCCCGGCTCACGATGAGGGAGGGGCCCTTGGCGGAGCGGTCCACCTTCTTGAGGTAGACCTTGAGGCGCTGTCCGGGGTAGTAGCGCTCGGTGGGGATCTGCTCGCTCTTGCAGGTAGGCCTCCCCTCGGCCCAGGTCCACGAAGACGTTCCCCCGGTTGTCCACCCGGGTCACCACCCCGGTGAGGACCTGGCCCTCCTTGTCCTTGTACTCGTTGTAGATGCGGTTGCGTTCCGACTCCTTGAGGCGCTGGGTGAGGATCTGCCGCAGGTCCTGGATGGCCATGCGGGAAAGGCCCTCGGGGTCAATGGGAAACTCCATCTCGTCCCCCACCTGGACCTCGGGGTCGTACTCCAGGGCCTCGGCCAGGGCGATCTCCTTGTCGGGGTCCTCCACCTTCTCCACCACCCGGCGGACCTCCACCATCTCGATGCGGCCCGTCTGGGGGTCGATGTAGACGTCCACCTCGGGCCCCTTTCCGGCGTCTACCTCCTCCTTTTTGTACCCTTTTTGTCTTTTTATGTAGGCCTTGCGCAGGGCTTCCTTGAAGGCCTCGAGGATCTCCTCGGTGCTCACGCCCCGTTCCAGGGCCAGCTGCTGCATGGCTTGTACGAAATCCCGGTTCATCCTTCCTCCTATCTCGGCTCCTCGGGCCACTCGGCGAGGTTGGCGCGGAAGGTGCCGATCCTAAGGCGCTTCTCCTCCTGTCCCACCTGGAAGACCACCTCGTCCTCCTCCACCCGGAGGATGCGCCCCACGAACCCCCCGGGCCCCGGCACCTTGGCCTTAAGGCCTGGAAGCGCTCAAAGTGGCGGCGGGTGAAGAGGGGCCTTCGGGGCCCGGGGGACTCCACCAGGAGGCGGTAGCTTCCCGGGATGGGGTCTTCCCGGTCCAGGACCGCCTCTATGGCGCGGCTTGCCGCTTCCAGCTCGGCCACGCGGATGGGCCGCTCGTCCTTGCGCTCCAGCCGCACCAAGACCTCCCCAGGGGCTTCCTTGACCTCCAGGACCTCGAGGTCCAGGGGCTCCACCGCCTCTTCCACCAACCGCCAAAGGTCCACGGGCACCTCCCCACCTCCCTTCACAAAGGAAGGGTGGGCTTCCACCCACCCCCCTCCCTTGGGAGCACTGCCGCCAGTTTACACCCAAGGGCCCCTTGACTACAACCCCTTTAGTCTGGTACACTCAAGCTTGCCGGTCCGAACCCGGCCCACACATGGGGGTGAACGGTCTCGACGGGGGTCGCCGAAGGCGTGGCGGCGCGCCGAGGTGCGGGTGGCCTCGTAGGTACGCCCAAAGGGGCGTGACCGTAAAAACCCGCAACGGCATAACTGCCAACACTGGCTACGCCCTCGCGGCTTAATGACCGCGACCCCGCCCGGTAGCTGCCGGGGGCTCACCGGAAGCGGGGACAAAAACCCGGCTAGCCCTGGGCAAGGCCCCGTAGCCCTAGGCGAAGCCCAAGCGGGGCTTGCTCCTGGCCGCCCGTCCGCGGGCCAAGCCAGGAGGACTTCCAAAACGCGGACTACGCGCGTAGAAGCCCGCCGTAGGGACTTTCGGACGGGGGTTCAACTCCCCCCACCTCCACCAGAAGGGGGCGCCTTCGGGCGCCCCCCTCCTTTTGCCGGTGGGCGCGGGACGGTGTCCTGGGGACATCCCTACTTCCCTAGACCTGCTAAAGTGAGGCTGGTGCCTTGAGCACCTCCTTCGGGGCGGGGTGGAAGTCCCCACCGGCGGTGAAAGCCCGCGAAGCCCCTCTGGGGCCCGACCCGGTGGAATTCCGGGGCCGACGGTGAAAGTCCGGATGGGAGAAGGAGGGCCACTTGCGCGACCTGGACGAGCGCTTTTTGCGTAGAGCCCTGCAGCTGGCCGAGCGCGCCCGGGGCCACACGAGCCCAAACCCCCTGGTGGGGGCGGTGCTGGTGAGGGAAGGCCGGATCGTGGGCGAGGGGTTCCATCCCCGGGCGGGGGAGCCCCACGCCGAGGTCTTCGCCCTCCGGGAGGCCGGGGAGCTTGCCCGGGGGGCCACGGCCTACGTGACCCTCGAGCCCTGCGACCAC
>BBBN01000144.1 GCA_001311585.1 Thermus sp. JCM 17653 | reverse complement strand
CCTCGCCCCCGGGGTCTTGGTGGAGGTGCCCTCCCTGGGCAAGCGGGGCCGGGTGGCGGAGCTTAGGGGGGAGGAGGTCCTGGTCCAGGTGGGCCCCCTAAGGATGAGCCTCAAGCCCCAGGAGGTGAAGCCCCTTCCGAGGCCGAACCGGGCAAGCCCCTCCTGGCCAAGCCCCGGCGGGAGGTGAAGGAGGTGGACCTCCGGGGCCTCACGGTGGCCGAGGCCCTCCTGGAGGTGGACCAGGCCTTGGAGGAGGCCCGCGCCTTGGGCCTTTCCACCCTCCGCCTCCTCCACGGCAAGGGCACAGGGGCCCTGAGGCAGGCCATCCGGGAGGCCCTCCGCCGGGACAAGCGGGTGGAAGGCCTGGCCGACGCGTCCCCCCACGAGGGAGGGCACGGGGTCACGGTGGTGCGCCTCAGGGACTCCGCCTGAGGTGGCGCCAAAGGGAGAAAGCCCCGGGCATCACCGCCATGGCCAGCCTTCGCTTCCGGGGCGCCCATGCTGTTGTGCCAGCAGGGGGTGGTATCAGGGCCCTCCCGAACCGCCCTCGGGGGGCACCTCAGAAAGGGGCCTCCCCTCCAGCTCGGCGATGCGGCCCCGCACCCCCTGGGGGATAGGAGCCGGCTTGCCCCCTTCCAGCCAGACCAGGACGCCCAGCCCCTTGGCGGCCGGTTCCCCGTTGGCGGTGATGAGGTGTTCCATCCGGAGGCTGGAGCGGCCGATCCCTAGGGTGCGCGCCCCCACCACCACCTCGTCCTCCAGGAAAATGGGCCTAAGGTAGTCCACCTCCATCCGGGCCACCACGAAGTGGCCTTCCTCCAACCAGTCTGGGGAGATCCGCTGGAAGTAGCGAATCCGGGCGAGCTCCATGTAGGAGAGAAACACGGCGTTGTTCACGTGCCCTAGGGGGTCCAGGTCCCGAAAGCGGACGTCCACGCGAACCTGACGGGAAACGCCTCCAGCATAGGCCCCCAGTTTACCCTTCCTGGGCGCTCCCAGGTTCGGGGGGTCTGACCCGTGGGTCAGGTATAGTGGGGCCATGGAAACCACCTGGGACCTGACCCCCCTCTTCCCCGGCCTGGAAAGCCCCGAGTTCCAAAGGGCCTGGGAGAGCCTGAAGGGAAGGATCGGCGAGCTCAAGGGGCTTTTGGAGCGGGAGGCCCCCCTCCTCGAGGTCCTCGCCGCCTTGGACGCCTTTCTGGAGGAGGCCACCCCCCTCCGGGCCTACCTCTACGCCCGCTACAGCGCCGACACCCGGGACGAGGCCGCCCTCGCCAAGCTCTCCGAGCTGGAGGTCCTCTTCCTGGACTTCCAGCGCCTGAGGCCCCGCCTCACCCGCTACCTGGCCCTGCAGGACCCCGAGGAGGCCGGGCCCTACCGCCTTTTGGTGGAGGAGGCCAAGGAGGAGGCCCTGCACCTGATGCCCGAGGGGGAGGAGGTCTTGGCGGCGGAGCTTTCCCTCTCGGGCAGGCAGGCCTGGGACAAGCTCCACGAGAGCCTCACGAGCCAGATCACCGCGGTGGTGGACGGGGAGGAGATGCCCATCACCAAGGTGCGGAACCTCTACTTCCACCCCGAGGAGGCGGTGCGGAAGAAGGCCTACGAGGCCGAGCTTAAGGCCTGGGAGGCCCACGAGGTGCCCTTGGCCTTCGCCCTCAACGGGGTCAAGGGGGAGGCCTCGGTCCTGAACCGGAGAAGGGGCTATAGGGACGACCTCGAGCCCACCCTCTTCCAAAACCGCATCACGAGGAAGGCCCTCCAGGCCATGCAGGAGGCGGTGCGGGAGAGCCTTCCCCTCTTCCGCCGCTACTTCCTCCTCAAGGCCAAAGCCCTGGGCAAGGAGCGCCTGGACTGGTGGGACCTCTTCGCCCCCCTGGGCCGGGGAAGGCGCTGGAGCCTGGAGGAGGCCCAGAGCTTCATCGTGGAAAAGCTCGCCACCCTGGTGCCGAAGGCCGCCAAGGTGGCGGAGATGGCCTTCCATGAGCGCTGGATGGACCTCCTCCCCCGAAAGGTAAGGTGGGCGGGGCCTACTGCATGGCCCGGGGCGGGGGGAAAAGCCTCATCCTCGCCAACTACGAGGAGAGCTTTGAGTCGGTGTCCACCCTGGCCCACGAGCTGGGCCACGCCTACCACAACTTCGCCCTGAAGGAGGCCCCCGCCTCCCTCCGCCGCACTCCCATGACCCTGGCGGAGACGGCCAGCATCATGAACGAGACCCTGGTGGTGGAGGCGGCCCTCAAGGAGGCCTCCCCGGAGGAGGGCCTCCTCATCCTGGACGCCTACCTGCAGGGGGCGGCCCAGGTGGTGGTGGACATCCATAGCCGCTTCCTCTTTGAGTCCTGGGTGTTCCAAAGGCGCAAGGCGCGGGAGCTTTCCCCAAGGGAGTTCAAGGAGCTCATGCTCAAGGCCCAGGAGGAGGCCTACGGGGAGGCTTTGGCCACCCACCACCCCTACATGTGGGCGGTGAAGGGACACTACTACGGGGCCGACTTCTACAACTACCCCTACACCTTCGGCCTCCTCTTCGGCCTCGCCGTCTACCAGAAGGCCAAGGAGGACCCCGGTTTCGCCGGGCGCTACGAGGCCCTTCTCGCCGAGTCCGGCCGCTACCGGGCCAAGGAGCTCGCCCTCCGCTTCGGCTTTGACCTGGAAAGCGTGGACTTCTGGCGCCGGGGGGTCCGGGTCCTCGAGGAGAAGGTGGCCCAGCTTGAGCGCATGATCTCCCCCTGACCGAGGGGGGCTAGGCTTTGGAGGATGCGGGTCCTCGTCCTCTGCACCCACAACTCCGCCCGGAGCCAGATGGCGGAGGCCTGGCTTAGGCACTGGGCGAGGGAGCTCGGGGTGGACCTCGAGGTCCACTCCGCGGGCACGGAGAAGACCCGGGTGAAGGAGGAGGCCAAGGCGGTGATGGCCGAGGTGGGGCTGGACCTCTCGGGTCACTTCTCCAAGACCCTCCTGGAGGTCCCCGACCCCTGGGACTTCGGCCTCGTCCTCACCGTCTGCGACCAGGCCAAGGAGGCCTGCCCCGCCTACCCCGCAAAGACGGCCAAGCGCCACGTCTCCTTCCCCGACCCCACGGGGAAACCCCTGGAGGCGTGGCGGGAGGTGCGGGACGCCCTCGGGCGGACGGCCCGCCGCCTGGTGGAGGCCCTTAAGGAGGGAAGGCTCCCGAGCGACGAGGAGCTAAGGGAAGCGGCCGGGCTTTAGGGCTTGTCCCCCACGTGGATGGCCGCCACCCCGAAGGTGAGGAGCTCGTAGCGCACGGAAAACCCCGCCTCCTCCATCATGGCCTTCAGGGCCTCAGGGGCAGGGAAGGCGTAGACGCTTTCCGGCAGGTAGCGGTAGGCCCCGAAGTTCCCCGAAAGAAGGCCCCCAAGGAAGGGAAGGAGGCGCTGGAAGTAGACCCGGTAGACCAGGCCGAAGGCCCCCTTGGGGGGTGGGGGGAACTCCAGGATCACCAGCCTCCCCCCCGGGGCGAGGACGCGGAAGAGCTCGGCGAGGGCCTTCCGGTAGTCGGCGAAGTTGCGGAAACCGAAGGCGATGGTCACCGCGTCAAAGGCCCCCTCGGGAAAGGGGAGGGCGAGGGCGTCCGCCTCCTGGAAAAGGACCTCGAGGCCCCTCGCCTCCGCCTTCCTCCGGGCGATCTCCAGCATGGGCGGGGCGAAGTCCGCCCCCACCACCTCCGCCCCAGGGGCCCTTTCCTTGAGCAGAAGGGCCAGGTCCCCCGTCCCCGTGGCCAGGTCCAGGATGCGCCTTGGGGCCTTCTCCAGGGCTAGGTCCACCGCCCGCCTGCGCCAGGAGAGGTCCGCCCCGAAGGAGAGGAGGCGGTTTAGGAGGTCGTAGCGGGGGGCGATCTCCGAGAACATCCGCCGCACCCTTTGCGCCTTTTCCTCGGGGAAAGCCGCCACGAGGGGAGTCTACCACCTCCTTGGGGTAAAATCCTCGGCGTGTTGACGGACCGCAACCGCCTGGGGCTTCTCGTCCTCCTGGGAGGAGGCCTCACCCTCCTCCTCTGGTACCTAGCCCCCTGGGCCGTGCCCCACCGGATCTTCGGCGGGGAGGGGGTGCTCCTCAACCCTTTCGGCCACCACCTGCCCCAAGGAAGCCTGCCCCAGGGCTACCGGGAAGGCTGGCTTTATACCCTCTTTTACCTCTCCTTAGCCTGGCTTGGCCTAAGCCTCCTCCTCCCCTGGACCAAGGCGGGAGCCCGGGGGCTCTACTTTGCCGGGGCTTTGGGCCTTCTCCTTTTCCTCCTGGCCTACCTCCTCTTCCAGGAAAGCGTGGCCCAGGTGAACGCCGGGGCGGAAAGGCCCCTCCTGCGCCGCTTTAGCCTCGGCCTCGGGAGCTACGCCACCCTGGCCTACGGCCTCTACCTCCTCCTCCTCGCCCGGGTCTTTTCCCCGGGAGGGCTCGCCTTTCTGGTGCGGCGGCGGGGGGTGGTGGTGCCCCTCTTCTCCCTCCTCCTCGCCTCCCTCCTGGGCGGGGTCCTGGTGGCCCTCCTCAAGGAAAGCCAGGGGAAGCCCAAAGCCTAAGGGAAAGGGTCATGCTGGAGCTGGACCTCATCACCTACACCTACCAGCTCCTCTTTAGCCCCCTGGTGAACCCCTCGGGGTTCCTGCAAAGCCTCCTCCTGGCCACTCCCCTGGTCTTCACCGGGCTTTCCGTGGCCCTGGGGTTCCGGGGGGGGCTCTTCAACATCGGCCCCGGGGCAGCTCATCCTGGGGGCCGTGGCCGCCATGCTGGTGGGGGTCTACCTCCCGGGCCCCAGGTGGCTCGTCCTGCCCCTCGCCGTGCTCGCCGCC
>BBBN01000143.1 GCA_001311585.1 Thermus sp. JCM 17653 | reverse complement strand
CTTCTTTGTGGGGGAGAAGCCCCTAAGGTGCGGGGGGTGAACCTGGGGGTGGCCCTCCCGGGGCGCTTCCCTGCGGAGTTCCCCGAGGCCCTATGGCTTTACCGGGCCTGGCTGGAGCTTTTGGGAAGCATGGGGCCAACGCCGTCCGGGTCTACACCCTTCTGCCCCCGCCTTCTACCAGGCGCTTTTGGGCTACAACCGCACCCACCCCCAAAGGCCCCTCTACCTCTTCCAGGGCGTCTGGACGGAACTCCCCGAGGAGGAGGCTACGGGGACTGGGAAGGCCCCTTCCTGGAAAAGTTCCTCCTGGAAGGGCGGGAGGTCCTGGACGCCCTCCACGGCAACCTCCGCCGCCCGCCCCGCCCAGGCCACGCCCACGGGGACTACACCGCCGACGTCTCCCCTTGGACCCTGGGCCTCTTGGTGGGGCGGGAGTTTGAGCCCTATTCCGTGGCCGCCTACAACGAGCGCCACCCGGGGCGGGCCTACCGGGGCCGCTTCGTAGAGGCCCTCCCCGGGGCGAGCCCCTTTGAGGCTTACCTCGCCGAGGTCCTGGACCGCCTGGCCCAGTACGAGTGGGAGCTACGGCACCGCCAGGCCCCTTTCCGCTTGTCCAACTGGCCCACCCTGGACCCCCTCCACCACCCCACGGAAAGCACCCGGGAAGAGGAGGTGGCCCTGAGGCGGGCAAAGGGGGAGCAGGTCCCGGAGGAAACGGTCAAGGAGTACAACAACGACCAGGTGAGCCTGGACATGACCAAGATTCGGCCTACCCCGGGAAGCCCCTTCACCACCTTCGCCAACTACCACGCCTACCCTTACTACCCCGACTTCATAAACCTGGACCCCACCTACCGCAAGGCCGTGGGGCCCTTCGGCCCCTCCAACTACTTCGGCTACCTCCAGGACCTGAAGCGACACCACGGGGACCAGCCCGTCCTTATCGGGGAAACCGGGGTTCCGAGCAGCCGGGGCCTCGCCCACTTCCAGGCCCAGGGCTTCCACCACGGGGGCCACTCTGAGGAAGCCCAGGCGGCCATAGACGCCCGGCTCGTCCAGGAGGTGGAAGCGGCTGGCCTTGCAGGGACTCTGGTCTTCGCCTTCCTGGACGAGTGGTTCAAGAAGAACTGGCTCTTCATGGACCTGGAACACCCCCCCGAGCGGGACCCCCTCTGGCACAACCTCCTGGACGCCGAGGAGAACTACGGGCTTCTCGCCGCCACCGCCAAGGGGGCTTTCCGCCTGGACGGCAACCCCGAGGAGTGGGAAAACGTGCCCTTCCTCCTCCAGGAGGAGGGGCGTTTTCTGAAGGCCCACGCCGACCCCGAGTACCTCTGGCTCCTCTACCGGGGCCCCTCCCTCTGAAGGTCTACCTGGACACGGTTCCGGGAGGGGTCCCGGTGGCCGAGGGCTTTGGGGCGGAGTTTTCCCTGGAAATCAGCCTGAAGGGGGAAAGCTCCTCGTGGAAAAGGGGTACTACCCCTACGAGGAGCTTTCCCACGGCCTTCCGGGGACGGAGCTCCTCCACTTCCGGGGCTTCACCAAGCCCGGCGAGGGCCCCTTCGTCCCCTTCGTCCTGGAGCCCAACCGCCGCCGCACAGGCCGGGACGGCACCGACTACCCCCGCCAAACCTACGAGCTGGGAGCGCTGAAAAAGGGCCAGGACCCTTGGGGGCCCGCGACCCCACCGCCGACTACGCCCTGGGGCCCGAAGGGCTTCTGGAGCTTCGCCTTCCCTGGGGGATGCTCCTCGTCACCGACCCGAGCCGCCCCACCGCCTGGTACGCCCCCGAACCCCTCCCCATAGAGGGCATCGGCCTCCTCCTGGAAGGGGGAAAGCCCCTCCGCTTTGCCTGGACCCCCTGGGAAGCCCCCGCCTTCTCCTTACGGCTCAAACCCCTCTATTACCGCCTAAAAGACCTTTGGCGAGGGCCTTGAGGGGAAGGCCCAGGCCCAAGCGGCAAGCAGGAAGAGCGCCCCACCCCCTAAGCCCCCCAGGAGGAGGGGAAGGAGGGCTTCCCGGGGGGAGGAACTCGGGAAGAGGTTCCCCAAAAGGAGCCCGGGCACCGCCGCCAGAAGCCCCGCCAGGCAGCGCGCAACAGGTAGGGGGCACGTACCCCACCCCCACCCCCTCCCGCTCCAGCCGGAAGAGGTAGAGGAAAAGGCCCAGGTACCCCGCCAAGGCGGTGGAGAGGTTGAGAAGGAAAAGCCCCGCATCCCTCAGGAGCCAGTAGCCCAGGGTGTTCAGGAGGAACACCAGGGCGCTGGCCGTGACCGCTTCCCGCACCTTCCCCAGGGCGTAAAGCCCCCGCAGGAAGAAGGTGTTCACCCCCCAGGGGAGCACGGCGAGCCCGAGGGCGGCAAGCACCTCCGCGCTATAGGCCCGGTTCTCTGGGGTGAGGGGCCCGAAGAGGCCGAAGAGGAGGACCACCACGAAGGGAGCGAGGCCCGTGAGAAGCCCGCCAAGAAGGGCGAGGACCAAGCTCAGGCGCTGGAAGGGGCCCCGGAGGAAGCGCCCCAGGTCCTCCCCCTTCAAGGTGCTCATGCGGGGGAAGAGGGCGATGGCGGGGCTGGTGGCGAAGAGGCCCAGGACCATCTGGAAGACCACCTCGGCGTTGTAAAACCCCGTGACCGCTGCGGGCGGGTAGCGGGTGAGGATGTTGGTGAGGACCAGGTTCAAAAACTGCCGGAGGGAGGTGGTGAAGGCGAAGGGCCCCATGCGGAGGAGGGCGGGGAGGAAGGCCGGGTGCCAGCGCCCCTCCAGGCGGAAGCCCCGGAGGAAGGGAAGCTGGACCAGGGCCTGGACAAGTCCCCCTAGGCTCACGGAAAGGCCCAAGGCCGTGGGGTCCCGGGGAAGAGGGCCATGAGGCCGATGGCCACCAGGTTGAAGGCCACGGGCCCCAGGGCGTAGGGCAGAAAGCGCTCCTCCGCCTGGAGGAAGGCCGAGAAGAGGGCGGCCATGGAGAGGCCGAGGAGGAAGGGAAGGAGAAGCCGGGTGAGCCAGACCACCTGGGCGAAGGCCTCGGGGGTGCGGAGGTGGCTTCCCTCGGCCACGAGAAGCCCCGCCACAAAGGGGGCGAGGAGGTAGCCCAAGCCCAGAACCAAGAGGTTCACCCCGAGGAGGAAGGCGGCGAAGCGGCGGGAGAAAGCCTGGGCTTCCTCCGGGGGGAGGGCCTTGAGAAGGGGAATGAGGGCGTTTTGCACCGCCCCTTCCGCCAGGAGTTCCCTTAGGAGGTTCGGTACCCGGTAGGCCACGTTGAAGGCGTCCTTGAGGGGTCGGGGTAGAGGGCGTTGAAGACCGCCTGGCGGACGAGGCCTAAGACCCTCGAGGCCAGGGTCCCCCCCATGACCAGGAGGACCTTACGGAGCATGGCCTTCCAGCGCCTCCTGGAAGACCTCGAGGAAGTTCGCCTGGTTCACCACCGTGAGCCCGTGGAGGGCGGAAAGCTCCTTGGCCCGGGCCTTGTCCATGCCCAAAAGGACCAGGAAGCTCTCCCTCTGGGAAAGGCCGAGCACCTTCTTGAGCCCGGCGTACTTGGCGATGTGGGCCTGGAACTCCCCGGTCTTGGCCTCAAACCAGTAGACCCGCTCCCCCACCCGCACCAAGACGTCTAGCTCCATGGCCTCCCCGCCGGGGAGGGTCACCTGGTAGCCCACGGCCAACTCGTGCGGGAGGTTTTTGGAACGGAGGTACTTCCTGAGGCGCTCGGCCACGTACCGCTCCAGCCAGCCCCCGGTGAGGAAGTTCTGCACCCAGCCTCGGTGCTGGCCTTGGCCCGGAGGCGCCGGTCCTCGCTCTTGTAGTGGTAGGAGGTGAGGAGGGCATACTGCTTGAGCATGGTGCAGAACTGGGTGGAGTTGGCGATCTCCTCCTGGGAGGCCTCGGTCAGGGAAAGCTCAAACTGGCGCTTGGTGGAAAGGCTTTGCTTCAAACGCTCGTAGAGCTTCTCCAGGCTAGGGTAGCGGTCCCCCAGGAAGAGGGCCAAGCGGGTGAGGACCTTTTCCTTTTCCTCTTCCTCCTGAGGCTTCCGCACCACCTGGATCCCCAGGCCCTGGAGCCACTCCTCCAAGGAGGCGGGCTTCTTGGGCTTCGGGACCTCCGGCGCCCTATCGAGGGGAGGCCTGGCCGCCCCGGAGGCCTCCTGGAAAAGCCGCCACATCTCCCCCGCCAGGGCGAAGAAGCGCGCCCGCAAGGGGTCCTCCTCCCCCTCCAAGCCCGAAGGCACCGCCCCCGAGCGCAAAGCCCCCAAAAGCCAGGCCTCCAGGGCCTCCCTCAGGGCCTCCCGGGCGGCCTCGAGGTGGGAGGCCTCCACCCGGAGGCCCTGCTCGGGAAGCTCCCCCACGTAGCGGCCTGGGCCCAAAAGGTCGTACCGGGCCTGGGCCATAACCCGTTCCAAATACCGGGTGATCACGCCCACGCCCTCAAGCATAGCAAGTCCAAGGGAAAGGCCCCGGTCTTCCCAGGGCCTTCTGGTGCCGGGGACGGGACTCGAACCCGTACGGGGGTAACCCCCCAGCGGATTTTAAGTCCGCAGCGTCTACCGTTC
This sequence comes from Thermus sp. JCM 17653, assembly GCA_001311585.1. Lineage (GTDB taxonomy): Bacteria > Deinococcota > Deinococci > Deinococcales > Thermaceae > Thermus. The sequence continues at coordinate 268 of BBBN01000143.1, read as the reverse complement.
CGCCACCCCGGCGGGCGCTTCCCATGCTACTCAAAGGAAACCTCCCCGCCAAGCCTCAAGGTGAGGTCCGCCCCCAGAACCGCCTCTCCCGAAACGCGGTAAGGGACCCCCAAGGCCTCGCCCAAGGCCTTGGCCAGGAGCCCGGGGCCGTTTTCCAGCACCTCGGTGCGGGAAGGGGGCAGGTCCAGGGGATGGAGAAGGGTCCTTAGGCCCATCTGGCGGAGCTTCTCCCGGACTTTCCGCCAAGGCCTCCTGCCCCGGGCCGTAC
>BBBN01000142.1 GCA_001311585.1 Thermus sp. JCM 17653 | reverse complement strand
CCCATCCCCACCACCAGGGCCGTGGCCCCGTCCAACCGCTCGGGCTCCTGGTCGGGGTGGCGCCCCGGGCGCTCCAGGCGAAGAAGGAGGGGCTCCAGACGCTTGTAGAGGGTGTGGCTGAAGCGGGCCAGGGGGGCGGAGAGGACCATGGAGAGGGCCACCAGGAGGGCCAGGGTGGCGAGGTCCGCGGGGAGGACCCCCGCCCTCTCCAGGGCCACCCCCACGATGAGGCGAACTCCGAGTAGTTTCCCAGGTAGATCCCGGCCACGAACCGTCCTGGCCCTAAGGCCCGAAAGGAGGAAGAGGGCCAGGAAAAGGGGGGTCTTCAGGAGGGAGAGGAGGAGGAGGCCCAAAAGGAGGCCCAGGTCCACCCCCTGTAGGCCCTGGCGCATGCCGATTTCCAGGAAGAAGGCCACCAGGAAGGCTTCCTTCAGGCTCCAGAGGGCCCGGCCCATCTCCGCCCCCTTGGGGTGGCCTGCGAGGAGGGCCCCGAAGAGGAGGGCCCCGAGCTCTGGGGAAAGCCCCACCTGGCGGAAGCCTCTCCCCCGAGGAGGGCCACGCCGAGGCCGAAGAGAACCAGAAGCTCCTCGTGCCCGCTCCTTTCCAGAAGCCAGCTCACCCCGAAGCGGAGGAGGGGGAGAAAGAGGAGGAGCGCCGCCCAGGGGCTTAGCTCCTTGGCCCCGTAAAGCCCGAGAAGCCCCACGGCCACCAGGTCCTGCAGGATCAGGATACCGATGGCCAGCCTCCCGTGGTAGGTGGTGAGCTCTTTTTTTATCCTCCAGGAGCTTGGCCACCAGCACCGTGCTGGAGAAGGCCAGGGCCAGGGCCAGGGGGGGGCTTGGCACCAGGAGAAAGGCCAGCAGCCCAAAGAGCAGGAGGTGAGCCCCCCCTACCCCCAGGACCCGGGGGTCCAGGAGGTCCCTTAGGCGGAGCTTGAGCCCCACGCTGAAGAGGAGGAGCAGGACCCCGATCTCCGCTGCCTGGGCCAGGAAGGCCGTTTCGCGGAAGCCTAGGCCGTGGAGGAGAAACCCCGCTCCCAGATAGCCCACCAAGGGGGGAAGGCCCAAGCGGTGGGCCAGCAGGCCTAGGGCGAAGGCTACGGCTACCCAAAGGGCCTCCATGCCCCAAGGGTAGCAGAGCGGCCTTCGGGGAAGGGTTTCTTCTTCGGGACTTATACCCCTTTGGCGTGAACCCTTCGCCTAAGCCAGGTACGGAGGCCCTGCGGGCCTTTTTGACCGGGGCCCCCATGCTGGCTTGGGCCAGCATGGGGTGGTATTACCTACACCGCCCCGGGGCAGAGGGCGAGGGACCCGCAAAGATGGGCCTCAGTAAGAGGGAGAGGCGGGGGCCTTGTCCAGAAGGGCCTTCCACTCCTCGTAGGGGAGGAAGCCCGTGCGCTTTTCCCCGCCGATGAAGAAGGTGGGGGTGCCGGTGAGGCCGAGGTCCGTGGCCAGCTTCTGGTCGGCCAAGACCCCCTCCCGCATGCGCCCGGAGGCCAGGCACTGGGCGAAGCGGGTCCCGTCCAGGCCCAGCTGGTCGGCCAGGTCCACGAGGTAGCGGTCCAGGCTCTCCCCAAGGAGGTTGCCCCAGGACCCAGCGGCCCGGAAAAGGGCCTCGTGGTACTCGTAGTAGCGCCCCTGCTCGTTGGCGCAGGCCGCGGCCTCGCTTGCCCGGATGACGTTCGCCTGCCCGGGAAAGGGGAAGTCCCGGAAGAGGTAGCGCACCTTTCCGGTGTCTATGTACTCGGCCTTGAGCGGGGGAGGACGTTTAAGGCGTGGTTCTGGCAGTGGGGACAGAGGTAGTTGGAGAAGTCCACCAACACCACGGGGGCGTCCTCCCGGCCCAGGGCGAAGCGGGCGCCTTGGGCCGGGTCCAGCCCCTTTTTTCCTTTGGGCCCCAGGAAATCCAGCCCAGGCCCAGGAGGGCCAGGAGGAGCACTATGAGGACTATAGCGCGCTGCATGGGCCTACTCTACCACAGGAAGGGTGAGAAGGCGTTACACCGCCCCATGCTGGCCCCTTTCGGCGCAGGGTAAGAGGGCGTCAGCCGGAATAGGGGGCCTGCCGGGCTTCCCCTTCCGGGGTCACGTAGAAGGGGTTGGCATCGGTGGAGACCAGGGTTTCCCCCTCGATGGCCTCCTGGAGGTCCTTGGGCAGGACGAACATGGCCTCGAGGTAGGGGGCGGTGAGGTGGCGCAGGGCGAGGTTCCGCTCCCGGATGCGGGCCTCAATCACCCCCTCGGAGAAGGCGGCCGGGTCAAAGGCGTCGGAGGCCAGGAGGAAGCCGAAGTTCAGGAAGAAGCCCGGGATGTGGTTCTTGTAGCTCCGCACGTAGCGGAAGGCCTCCCGCACCGTGCGGTGGACCACGGGGTGGACGCGGTGGTGGGTGAGGAGGATCATCCCCGCCTGCATCCCCATCACGCCCCCCGGGTTCAGGTGGGCCTTCACCAGGCGGTAGAACTCCACGGTGTAGAGGAGCCTGGCGGGGTTCTCCTCCCCCACGGGTCGGTGAGGTCAATGAGGATGACGTCGTACCGCTCCTCCGTGCGCTCCAGGTAGGCCCGGGCGTCGTCAATGACGAGGACGGCCCTCGGGTCGTCAAAGGCGCCTGGTGCCACTCGGGCATGTGGCGCTTGGCCACCTCCACCAGCTCCCCGTCAATGTCCACCATCACCGCCTTCTCCACCGTGGGGTGCTTGAGGACCTCCCTCAGGGTGGCCCCCTCCCCGCCCCCCACGATGAGGACCCGCTTGGGCTCGGGGTGGGTGAGCATGGCGGGGTGGACCAGGGTTTCGTGGTAGATGTACTCGTCCCTTTCCGTGCTCTGGACGTCCTTATCCAGGATGAGCACCTTGCCGAAGCCCTTGCTCTCAAAGAGGAAGTAGTCCTGGAAGGGGGTCTTGCCCGAGGCGATGACCCGTTCCATCCGCCGCACCAGGGTCTCGTAGGGGGTGACGTGCTCAAAGAAGTACATCCCGTAGTCCATAGGTCCTCCTTCTACTCGGCCTTCTCCGCGCCGAAGCCGCGGCGCTTGATGGCGTGCTCCGTGCCCCGCCAGTAGCGGAAGGCGGACTCCTCCTTGGCCCCGAAGGCCCGGGTGAGCCCTTTGAGCACCTCCTCCGGGTCCACCCCGTCCCGGTAGAAGTAGAGATCCAGGGTGGCGGAGGCGTTGTCCTCGGGCCAGGTGTGGATCATCACCGCGGCCACGGGGCTCACCACCGCCGCGGAAAGCCCCTGGGGGTGGAACTTGTAGACCACCGACTGGACCGAACCCTTAGGGGCTCCTAAGCGCATCACCGCATCCAGAAGGGCCGCCTCCACCATCTTGGGGTTTTCCAAAACCGAGAGGTCGCACCCGTAGATCTCCGCCACCCAGCGCCCGCCCGGCACCGTTTCCACAAGCGCCCATCATAGCCCCCCTCCCCCGGGGGGGCAACCCCCTAGCCGAAAAAGTCCTTGAGCTCTTCCTTGGTGACGAGGACCTCGCGGGGCTTGGAGCCCCGGGGCGGGCCCACGATGCCCATGGCCTCGAGGGCGTCCATGAGCTTCCCCGCGCGGGCATGGCCCACGGAAAGCCGCCGTTGCAAGCGGCTCACCGAGCCGTAGCCCTCTTCCACCACGATCTCCGCCGCTTTCCTCAGGAGCGGATCGGAGAAGTCCACCTCCCCCGGGCCCCCGCCTTCCGGGGCCTTCGGCGGCTCAAAGTCGGCCCCGTAGGCCTCGGCGAAGCGGTCCTCGTAGCTTTGTCCCCGCAGGAAGGCCGCCACCCGGGCCACCTCCTCCTCGGAGAGGTAGGGCACCTGGAGACGCACGGGCTTGGGCAGGCCCGGCTGGAAGAAGAGGGCGTCCCCCTGGCCGATGAGCTTCTCCGCCCCCTGGGTGTCCAGGATGGTGCGGGAGTCAAAGCCGCTGGAGACGGCGAAGGCTAGGCGGGCGGGGATGTTCACCTTGATGAGGGAGGTGAGGATGTCCACGCTGGGCCGCTGGGTGGCGAGGATGAGGTGCATCCCCGTGGCCCGGGCCATCTGGGCGAGGCGCAAAATGGCCGCCTCCACCTCCTTGGGGGCGGTCATCATCAGGTCGGCGAGCTCGTCCACCACGATGACCAGGTAGGGCAGCGCCTCCTCGGGGCCCACCTTGGCGTTGTACTGCTCCAGGTTCCGGCCCCCACCTGGCTCATCAGGCGGTAGCGCCGTTCCATGTGGGCCACCGCCCCCTGCAGGACCCCGGCGGCCTCCTCGGGGCTCGTGACCACGGGGCGCACCAGGTGGGGGATGCCCTCGTAGGGGGTGAGCTCCACCATCTTGGGGTCGATGAGCAGGAGGCGCAAGGCGGTGGGAAGGTGCTTGAAGAGGAGGCTCTGGATGAGGACGTTGATGGCCACGCTCTTGCCGCTTCCCGTGGAGCCGGCGATGAGGAGGTGGGGCATCCTGACCAAGTCCCTGACCCAGATCTCCCCCTCTATGCTCTTCCCCAGGACCAGGGGGAGGAGGGCCTTGGCGTTTTGGAAGGCGGGGGAGAGGACGGCCTCGGAGAAGCGGACCAGCTCCCGCTTGGGGTTGGGTACCTCCAGGCCCACGGTGTTTTTGCCAGGGATGGGGGCCTCTATCCGCACCGCCCCCACCGCCAGGGCCCGGGCCAGGTCGTTTTGTAGGCTTTGGATGCGGCTGATTTTTTTTCCCCGGGGGCGGGGAGGAGCTCGTAGCGGGTGACGCTGGGCCCCCGGGCGTGGCCCACCACCTCCGCTTGGACGCCGAACTGCTTCAGGGTCTCGGCGATGGCCCTTTTCAGGCGCTCGGCCTCCTCTTCCAGGGCCCGGCTTCGCTCCTTGGCCTCAGGGGG
>BBBN01000141.1 GCA_001311585.1 Thermus sp. JCM 17653 | reverse complement strand
CCTTTCTCGAGGACCTCGAGGCCCTCCTCCGGGCCTTTCCCGAGGCCCCCTGCCTCCGCCTCCGCCTCACCGTGGGGGAGGGGGTGCGGCTCGCCGAGGCCAGGCCCTACACCCCCTTGCCCCCTTCCCTCTACCGGGAGGGGGTGCGGGTGCGGTTCACCCCCTTCCGCGTCCACCCCGACCTCGCCCGCTACAAGACGGGGAACTACCTCCCTACCGCCTGGCCATGGCGGAGGCGAAAAGGGAAGGGGCCTTTGAGGGGTTGCTTCTGGACGCCTTCGGCCACGTGGTGGACGGGAGCCGCACCAGCCCCTCCTCTTCCGGGAGGGCACCCTGTACCTTTTGGAGGGGGGGTTGGAGGGCCTTACCCGGGAGAGGGTGGCGGAGGCCGCCCAGGCCCTGGGCTTCCGGGTGGAGCGGGGCTTTTTCCGGCCGGGGGAGCTTTGGGGCCACCTCCTCCTCGCGGGGAGCGGGGTGGGCCTCCTGCCTGTGGGAAGGCCCCCTGAGGAGCTCCTTCCTCTCATAAAACGCTTCCTCCCCGCCTGCTATACTGAATAGCGGTACCGCCAGCCAAGGCCTTTGGGCTGGTGTCCCCTTTTACACAGGAGGGAGGCATGAAAAAGCCCGTTTACTTGACCCCGGAAGGCTACCGGCGCTTCAGGAGGAGCTTCACCACCTCAAGACCACCAAGCGGCAGGAGATCTCCGCGACTTTGAGCAAGCCCTGGAGGAGGGCGACCTCCGGGAGAACGCCGGATACGACGAGGCCCGGCGGGCCATGTGGCAGAACGAGGCCCGCATCGCCCAGCTGGAGGACCTCCTGGCCCGGGCGGTGGTGGTGGAGGGCAACGGCTCCTACGACCAGGTGGCCCTAGGCTGCCAGGTGGAGCTGGAGACGGAATCGGGGGAACGGCTTTCCTTGGCCATCGTGGGGAGCCACGAGGCCGACATCTTCAGCGGGAAGATCTCCGACGAGTCCCCCTTGGGCCAGGCCCTTTTGGGCAAGAAGGTGGGGGACGTGGTGGAGATCAGGGGCAAGAAGGGGGCCCAGGTCTACACCATCCTGGAGATCAAGCCCCTATAGCCTCCGCCGAGAGGAGGGGCCCCAGGGCCTCCTGGGCGTGGGCTTTCAAGGCCTGCAAAAGCCTTTCCAGAGGGGCCTCTTCCAGGTAGGGCAGGGCTTCCCCTCCGGGGAGGTGGAGGACGGCCCGCAGGGCCTCCACCCCCTTTTCCCCCAGGTAAACCCCCTTCTCCCCCAGGCGGCCTCCGGAGAGGAAGAGGCCCGGCCCCAGGAGGTTGGGGGCCACCCCCCCCGCCTTCATCACCCGCCAGCCGCCCAGACCAGGGGGAGAAGGGGGTTCTCGTGCTTGGCGATGCCCCGGAGGCCGGAGACGAAGACCGGTAGATCCGGGGGGCGGCCTCGGGAGAGGCCAGGCGGTAGGCCAGCTCGGCGAGGAAGGAAGCCAGGAGGAAGCGGCGGGGCTCCTCCAGGCCGTGGAGGCGGCCCACCAGCTCCGCCTGGGTCAAGGTGGGCAGGCCCTCGCCTTTGGCGTAGAGCTGGAAGCGCACGTGGTGGAAGAGGGAAAGCCGGCCCGTCCGCCCCGTGGGCCTCTGCCCCTTCCTGGCCACGGCCTCGAGGCTCCCCCTGGGGGTGAGGAAGCGGAGGAGGAGGTCCCCCTGGGGAAGGGCCTTGCGGCCCACCACGATGCCCTCCTCGAGGCGGTAACGTTCCACCTTTCTAGTGTATGCTTAAGCCATGGAGCGCACGCTGAGGGACGCCTTGGAATGGGTGGTGCTTGGTCTTTTGGTGGTGGTGGGGGTGCTCCTCCTCCTTTGGGTGGGGGGCTGGGTCTTCACCTTCTTGGGCCGGGTTCTCCTCGGCCTTTCCGGGCTCGTGGCCACCCTCCTCAAGTACGCCATTCCCGTTCTCCTCATCGCCGCCGTGGGGTATGGGGTGTTTTACCTCCTGCAGAAGCGGCAGGCCTGAGGTGGCCCTCCGGGGTGGCGTAAACCCTTGACAGGGTTGGGCTGAGCCCTATATCCTCCCTCCCAAGCCCGGGAGGAGAACATGGACAGGAGGCTTTTGCTCAAACTGGGTGCGGCCTTGGGGGCGGGTTCGTTTCTCAGGGCCCAGGCCCAGTACGACCGGGAGGCCCTCTTCGCCCGGGTGCGCCAGCTGGCCCAGATGGGGGTGGAGTACTACCTTTGCGAGATCACCTTCGCCCGCAACAATATTCCCAAGGACAAGCTCCGCTCCGAGGACTTCCTCAAGTGGGTCCCCTCGGGGGTGGGGGCTTTGGGGGAACTCCAAGCCAGGGGGTACGCCTACATCAAGGTGGGTTAAAAGCCGCAAGGGGCTTGGCGGGTGGGGGCATATAATGCCCCCATGCGGCTTCTCTTCATCGGGGACGTGATGGCCGAGCCTGGCCTCCGGGCGGTGAGCCTTCACCTCCCGGACATCCGCCACCGCTACGACCTGGTCATCGCCAACGGGGAAAACGCCGCCAAGGGCAAGGGCTTAGACCGGAGGAGCTACCGCCTCCTCCGGGAGGCGGGGGTGGACCTCGTTTCCCTGGGCAACCACGCCTGGGACCACAAGGAGGTCTACGAGCTTTTGGAAAAGGAGCCCATCGTGCGGCCCCTCAACTACCCCCCGGGCACCCCGGGAAAGGGGTACTGGCGCCTCGAGGCCGCCGGGGAAAGCCTGCTTTTCACCCAGGTGATGGGCCGGGTCTTCATGGACCCCCTGGACGATCCCTTCCGCGCCCTGGACCGCCTCCTGGAGGAGGAGAGGGCGGACTACGTGGTGGTGGAGGTCCACGCCGAGGCCACCAGCGAGAAGATGGCCCTGGCCCACTACCTGGACGGGCGGGTCTCGGCGGTCCTCGGCACCCACACCCACGTCCCCACCCTGGACGCCGCCCCCCTGCCCAAGGGGACCCTGTACCAGACCGACGTGGGCATGACCGGGACCTACCGCTCCATCATCGGGGGGGAGGTGGAGACCTTCCTGGCCCGCTTCCTCACGGGCCGCCCCCAGCCCTTCCGCGCCGCCCAGGGAAGGGCGCGCTTCCACGCCACGGAGCTCGTCTTTGAGGGGGGAAGGCCCCTTTCCATAAGCTTACGTGTGGGAAGAGCCATGAAGGAGCCCTTTCATCTCCTCCGCGCCGAGGTGGACCTCCTGGGCCGCCTCCTGGGGGAGGCCATCCGCACCCTTTCGGGGGAGCGGTTCTTCGCCCTGGTGGAGGAGGTGCGCCTTCTGGCCAAGGCCCGCCGCCAGGGGGATGAGGCGGCGGGGGAGGCGCTTCTGGCCCGGGTGCGGGGGCTTTCCACCGAGGAGGCCGAGGCCTTGGTGCGGGCCTTCACCCACTACTTCCACCTGGTGAACCTGGCGGAGGAGCGCCACCGGGTGCGGGTGAACCGCCTAAGGGCCCAGGCCGAGACCCTGGAGGCCCCGAGGCCCGAGGGCTTCTTGGCCTTGGCCAAGGCGCTTAAGGAGCGGGGGCTTTCCCTGGAGGAGGCCGAGGCCCACCTGAACCGCCTGGAACTCCTCCTCACCTTCACCGCCCACCCCACGGAGACCCGGCGCCGCACCCTGCGCCATCACCTGGAGGCCCTGCAGAAGGAGCTGGAGGCGGGGGAAAGGGAGAGGCTTGCCGCCCGGGTGGCCCTCCTCTACGCCACCGAGGAGGTGCGCAAGGCCCGGCCCAGCGTGGAGGACGAGATCAAGGGCGGGCTGTACTACCTGCCCACCACCCTCTGGGAGGCGGTGCCCCGGGTGGTGGCGGGCCTCGAGGCCGCCCTGGAACGGGTCTACGGGAAAAGGCCCCGCCTGAAAAGCCCCGTGCGCTTCAGGAGCTGGATCGGCGGCGACCGGGACGGCAACCCCTTCGTCACCCCCGAGGTCACCGCCTTCGCCGGCCGCTACGCCCGGGAGGTGGCCCAGAGGAAGCTCCTCGAGGCCTTGGAAGGCCTGGTGCGGGACCTTTCCCTCTCCGGGGCCAGGGTGCCTGTTCCCCGGGAGGTGCAAGAGGGCGGCCAGGGGGTGGAGCGCTTCCCGGGGGAGCCCTACCGGCGCTACTTCGCCGCCCTTTACCAGAGGCTTGCGGCCGGGGAGGCCACCCTGGAGGAGGTGGAACGGGCCCTCCGGGCGGCGGCGGCGGGGCTTGCGCCTTTGGGCCTTGGGAGGGTGGTGGAAAGCTTTCTCCGGCCGCTGGAGGCCCGCCTTTCCGCCTTCGGCCTGGAGCTCGCTCCCCTGGACCTTCGGGAGGAGTCGGGAAGGCTTTTGGAGCCGCGGCCGAGCTCCTCCGGGTGGGCGGGGTCCACCCCGATTTCCTCGCCCTTTCCCCGGAGGAGCAGGAGGGCCTCCTTACCCAGGAGCTCAAGACCGCAAGGCCCCTCCTCCCCGTGGGGGAGCGCCCAAGGGGGAGGCCCTGAGGGTGGCCCTCGAGGCCTTCCGGGCCTGGCGGGACAAGGGGGCCCACGTGGTCTCCATGACCCACCACCCCGCCGACCTCCTGGCCGTTTTTCTCCTGGCCCGGGAGGTGGGGCTTTACCGACCGGGGAAGCCCCTCCCCTTGGACGTGGTCCCCCTCTTCGAGACCCTGGAGGACCTGAGGCGGCCCCCGGGGTGCTCCGCCGCCTCCTGCAGAACCCCGTCTTCCGGGCCCACGCCCAGGGGCGGGGCGGGGTGGAGGTGATGATCGGCTACTCCGACTCCAACAAGGACGCGGGCTTCCTCATGGCCAACCTGGCCCTCTACGAGGCCCAGGAGGCCTTGAGCCGGGTGGGGGAGGAGGCGGGGCTTCCGGTCTTCTTCTTCCACGGCCGGGGCACCTCCACGGCTCGAGGCGGGGGCCCCGCAG
>BBBN01000140.1 GCA_001311585.1 Thermus sp. JCM 17653 | reverse complement strand
CAAAGCCCCACCCTCCGCCAAGGCCCCTTCAGCCTCCAGATGGGCCTTCTTTTGGGCCGCTACCTGGCGGAGACCAACCCCCTAAACCGCTCCGCCCGGGCCCTAGGCCCCTACGCCGAGGCGGGAAGCTCCTCCTCGCCCACACGGAAAGCCTCGTCCTCGCCCCCTGGCCCGGGGCCACCTTGCGGGCGGAAAACCGCTTCCGGGGCTTCTACTACACCACCCAGAACCCCGACGGGGAACACGAGCGCCAGGTGGACTGGAGCACGAGCCTCGCCTTTCGCCAGGCCCTCGGGGGCGTAAGCCTCGAGGCGGACTACCTTAGGAGCGTCCAGGAAGGGGAAAGCCCTTTTCGCTTTGACGCCTTGCCCAAGCGCCGGACCCACCAGGCCACCTTAGGCCTCGGCTTCCAGGAAAGGCCCCTGGCCCTGAGGCTAAAGGGGGGGTGGGATCTGGAGGGAAGCCGGTACCTCCCCTTGGAGGCCGAGGCCAGGCTCCAGGACCAGGGGTACGGCCTCCTCCTCTACCACAAGCGGGGCCTGGAGGAAGGCCCCCTGGAGACCCGCCTCGAGGGAAGCCTCACCCCCTACCCCTTCTCCTTGCGGGCAAGCCTCCGCTACGACCACCAAGGGGCCCGCTTTGACCCCCTCCTCCTCCAGGGGGCCTACGCCCTCCCCGGGGGGAGCCTGAACCTCGCCCACCGCCAGGGCCTCCAGGGGGAAGGGGCCCTGGAGACGAGCCTCACCCTGGCCTACCGGGAGGGCCAGGAGGCCTACACCCTCCAGGCCCGGAGGGACTGGCCCAAGGACACCCTCCAGGCCTCGGGGCAGGCCATCCTGGGCCCCCAAAGCCTCTCCCTCCAAGCCACCCTGGACCCCACCGCCCTCGCCTACCAGGCGGGCTTCCGCTCGGGGATCGCCCCCGGGCCCCTTTGGGACCTCCTCCTCTCCGGGCGGTACCAGGAGGGCTTCCGGGGAACGAACTTCGCCTGGGCCTCACCCAGGCCCTTCCCGAGGTGGCTTTCCGCCTCACCGCCAACCTCCACCTGCCGGAGGTGGAGGACAGGGAAGCCTACCTCAAGGACCTCACCTTCTCGGGCGGCCTGGAGCTTTGGGGGCCCACCCCGCCGGACGAGGAGGGAGAAAACGCCCTCCCCGGGCTTTCCTTTTCGGGAAGCCTCACCTACACCCGAAACCCCGCAAGCCCCGAGGCTACGCCCTCTCCTTGAGGAACTTCGGCCCCACCCTCACCTTCCTGGGCCGGGAGAACACCAGGCTCCACCTCTCCGCCCTCCTCACCCAGAACCTCCCGGGAACCCCTTTGAAGCCCAAGTTCCTCCTCACTCTGGATCGGTGCTGCTGGGCCATGCGCTTCACCCTGGACGCGGCCAAAAACGAGGTGCGCCTGGCCTTCCTCTACGGGGGGCAGGCGGCGGAGGCGCTCATGGACGAGGAGGGCGTGCGCTTAGGAGGTCTGCCGTGAAGCGGCTTGGGTTTCTCCTCCTTCTTTTCCTCGCCGCCTGCACGGGAAGCCAGGAGGCCCCGCTTCCCGCCCTCCTGGCGGCGGGGGGAGAGGACGAGGTGCGCTTCTTCAAGGCCCAGGACCTGCAGCGGGGCACCGCCGCCCCCGTGGACACCTGGAGCGCGCCGGACCTCCAGGACCTGGCCTACAGCATCGCCTTCCGCAGGCTCTACCTCCTCTTCCCCGACCGGGTGGAGGCCTACGACGCCGCGGGCTTCACGGAGGCCTCGGTCCCCAGGGGAACCCCCTTGGTCCAGGCCTTTCCTGGGGGCGTGGACTGCACGGGGGGGTACCTCCGCCTGGGGCAAAACGCCCTCCTCGCCCACTGCCCGGGGGCGGGGCGGGCCTTCCTCTGGAGCCTGGACGGGAGCGGAAGCCTCCTGGAGGCCGACCTCACGGGCCTGGACCCCGCCTCCCGCCTCGCCCTTCTCCCCCAGGGGAGCCTGGACCTCCTGGCCTACCTGACCCAGGAGGCCCTGGGCTTTCGCCCGGCCCAGGACCCCCAAGGAACCCCTTCCCTGGAAAAGCCCCTAAGCCCCCCCTTGGACCAGGCCCCCTTTGACCTCCGGGCGGACGGGGCCAAAGGAAGGCTTCTGGGCCTGGGAAGCCAGGGCCTCGAGGCCCGCCTCTACAGCCTCCAGGGGGAGGCCCTGGGAAGCCAGAAGGTCCTGGGGGACTTCTTCGGCGCCCCCCGCCTGGCCCTGGACCCCGTGGCGGGCCTTGCGGTCCACGGCCGGGGCTTCCAGGTCCTGGAGCCCAAGGCCTCCTCGGTCCTGGAGCCTACACCGCTTCGCCGCGGGGGCCATAGGCCAGGACGGGTACCTGTACCTGGCCTCCGGAAGCAGCCTCTACGTCTACGACCTCGTCCCCTCCCCGCCCCAAAGGGTGGCCACCCCTTCCCTGGGCTTCGCCCCCAAGGCCTTGGCCTTCCTCCCGGTAGAATGAGGCATGCTGCAGGACAAGGCTTTCCTCATCACGGGAGCGGGCGGGGCCCTGGCCCGGGCCCTCATCCCCGCCTTCCACGGGGCAGGGGCGAGGCTCTTCCTCTCGGACCCCAGGCCTGAGCGCATGGCGGAACGGGCCGAGGCCGTGGGGGCCAAGACCTTCGTCGCCGACCTCACCAAGCTGGAGGAGGCCCTGGCCCTGGCCCGCTTCGTGGAACGGGAGACCCCCCTCTACGGGGTGGTCCACACCGTGGGGGGCTTCGCCGCCGGGCGCTTTCTGGACTCCGACCCCGGGCTTTACGACTGGATGCTGGACCTGAACCTCCGCACCGCCTACAACCTCCTAAGGGCCGTCCTTCCCTACATGGAGAAGCGAGGGGAGGGGTTCTTCGCCGCCTTCGCCGCGGGCCCTGCCTGGACGGGGGCAGGCCCCGGAAGGGCCCTCTACGCCATGGCCAAGACCGCCTTGGCAAGCCTCTTAAGGTCCTTGCAGGGGGAGATAGAAGGGGTGCGCTTCCTCGTGGTCTACCCCATGGGCACCCTGGACACGGAGGCCAACCGCAAGGCCATGCCCGAGGCGGACTTCTCCCGCTGGATCGCCCCCGAGCTCGTGGCGGAGATGGTGGTGGAGGCGGCGAAGGCTAGGGGCGGGAGGCTTCTGGAGCTTCCCATCTACGCCCTCTAGCCCCCAGGTAGGCCCCCAGGAAATCCGCCACGAGGTCCAGGCCGAAGGCCTCCCGCCCGGGGACGTAGCTTTGGTGCGCCTCGTCCACCACCCCGTAGAGGGCGGCGAGGAGGAAGGCGGGGGCGAAGCGCCCAAGGCCCCGCCGCCACAGGGCTCCCAAAAGGGCGTAGGCCAGGAAGTGGGCGAGCTTGTCCCAGGGGTGGGGAAGCCCGCCCCCTGGGGCGGGCCGGTCGGAAAGCCACCAGAGCGCCCCCATCCACAAGAGGGCGAGGAAGGCGTAGAAGGGGCGCACTAGGCCTCCACCAGCTCCCACAGGACCCCGAGGCCAAAGCTGGGGTGGAGGAAGGCCACCCGGTGCCCCCCGAAGCCGGGCCTGGGGGTCTCGTCTATAAGCCTCGCCCCTTCCGCCCTAAGCCGGGCGAGGGCTTCCTCTATCCGGGGGGTGGCGAAGGCCAGGTGGTGGAGGCCGGGGCCTTTTGGCCAAAACCGCCCCACGGGGGTATCCGGGCCCAGGGGGGCGAGAAGCTCCAGGAGGGTTTCCCCTTCCCCCTCCAGGAGGGCCACCCGCACCCCCTGGGCGGCCACCTCCCCTTCCGCCACCACCTGGAAGCCCAGGCTTTGGTAGCGGGCCTTGGCCTCCTCCAGGTCCTCCACGGCGATGCCACGTGGTGGAGCCGCATGGGGCTATTCTAAGGGTGGAGCCAGGCGTTCTCGGAACCCTGGGGTACCCCTTTGGCGTGAAGCCTTCGCCCAGGCCCAGACGTGGTGCCGGGGCCCCCACGCTGGCCCAAGCCAGCATGGGGTGGCATCAAAGGAGCAGGCTCCAGGTCCTCTTCTCCATCTCCAAAATGCGCTCCAGGTAACGGGCCAAAACCTTGGGGTCCAACGCCCCGGCCATGCCTTGGGCCAGCGCCTCCAGGTCAAAGAGCACCGCCTGGAACTCCGGGGCCGCCCAGTGCTGGGAAAGCTCCTGCCAGGGGCCATCCCCCTCCACGTGGCGTTCCAGGCCTCGAGGAAAAAGCGGTTGAGGAAGTAGAAGAGCACCAGGCGGTAGGGGTAGGCGAGCGCCCCATCTCCTCCAGAAGGGCGATGTATTCCCGCCGCACCGGGTGGACAGGGGCCTTAGGGTCCGCCCCTTGGGCCAAAAGCCAGTCCAGCTCCTCCACCGTGGCCAGGAGGGCCTGGACCAGGGGGAAGCGGTGGGCCTGGGGGGCTTCGGCGAGAAGGCCCACCTGATAGCGGTAAAGGGCCTCCACAAAGGGGTAGTCCTGCTTCAGCCAAAAGGCAAAGCGCTCCCGGTCCCAGCGGATGGGAAGGGCCTTAAGCGCCTCCAGAGCCTGGTGGTGGTGGGCTCCCGCCCTCTCCAAAAGCCCCATGGTTCCCTCCCAAAAACCCAAAGCGCGCGTAGCCCGTGTACTTCAAGGCCTCCACCGCTCGCCTGGCGTGGGCCTCGTCCTCGGCCAGGCCGAAGAAGGCGCTTCCCGAACCGGAAAGGAGGACGCCCCTTAGCCCCAGGGCCCTTAGCCGCGCCTTGACCTCGCGAAGCTCGGGGTGGAGGCGGAAGGCAGGGCCCTCGAGGCTGTTCCAATAGGGCGGCTCCTCCCCCCGGGCCAGGGCCTGGAGGACGGCTTCCACCGGAAGCTCGGGGGCGAAGTCATGGGGCTTCACCTCCCGGTAGACCATGGGGGTGGGCAGGCGCAGACCAGGGGCGAAGACCACCACCGGCAGGGGCGGCAGGGAGAGGGGCCTGA
>BBBN01000139.1 GCA_001311585.1 Thermus sp. JCM 17653 | reverse complement strand
CCTTGGCCGGAGGAAGCGCGGTTCTGGCCGGGGTGGCCCGGGCTCCCTTCGCCGCCACGGTGCTGGCCGCCGAATGGGGAGGGTACGCCACCCTGCCCCTGGTCCTGCCCGCCGTCCTCCTGGCCTACGCCTAAGCCCCTCCCACCCCGGGACGGAGGGCCTCAAGGAAGCCCTGGCCACGCCGGAGGCGAATCCGTCTGGAACGCCTCCGCAAAGGGAACCCCCGCCTCTTGCCCAAGAAGGCGGCGCCGAGCCCGGAAGTCCTCGAGGCTGAAGGACCACCGGTAAAACGCCCGGTAAAAGCCAAACACCGCCTCCGCCACCTCCATCGTCTCCTGGACGTTCACGTAGACCCAAGGCCGAAGGAGCTCCCGCCTGGGGTAGTGGTAGAGGCGAAGGGGCTTTCTGTGGGCTTCCCCCACCAGCTTGGGGATCCGGCAGAGCTTCGTGGCGGAGAGGACCGCCCGGTGGGTGGCCCGGTGGTCGGGGTGGACGTCCAGGGGGTCCCAGGTGATCACCGCATCGGGCCGGAACTCGGCCATGAGCCGAGCCAGGGCCAAGGCCTCCTCCCGCCCGCCGGTGAGGAAGGTGTCTTGAAAGGGAAGGAAACGGTACTCAGCCCCGATGAGGCCCGCCACGTGGGCCCCATGCTCCTCCCGCACCCGGGCCACCTCCAGAGGGGAGGCCTCGCCGAACTGGCTGGCGAACTCCCCCTTTGTCATCCAGACCAGCAGCACCCGGTCTCCCTTGCGGGCGTGCAAGGCCAGGGTGCCCGCGGCGCCGATCTCGTCGTCGGGGTGGGCGAAGACCGCCATCAGGTTCATGCCGTCAAGTCTACCCAACTTGCTCCCCGAGGGAGAACCCTTTAGGATAGGGCCTAACCATGGTTCGCGGCATTCGCGGCGCCATCACGGTAGAGGAGGACACGCCGGAGGCCATCCACCAGGCCACCCGGGAGCTTCTCTTGAGGATGTTGGAGGCTAACGGCATCCAAAGCTACGAGGAGCTTGCCGCCGTCATCTTCACCGTGACCGAGGACCTCACCTCCGCCTTCCCCGCCGAGGCCGCAAGGCAGATCGGCATGCACCGGGTCCCCCTCCTCTCCGCCCGGGAGGTGCCGGTGCCGGGGAGCCTCCCCCGGGTCATCCGCGTCCTCGCCCTCTGGAACACCGACACCTCCCAGGACCGGGTGCGCCACGTCTACCTGAGGGAGGCGGTGCGGTTAAGGCCGGACCTGGAAAGCGCGCAATGATACCACTCCATGCTGGCCCAAGCCAGCATGGGGGCCCCGGCCAAAAAGGCCCGCAGGGCTTTTGTACTTGGGCTTGGGCGAAGGATTCACGCCAAAAGAGGCATTAAAACCCCAAGACCTCGGCCCAAGGCGTGGGCACCTTGGGGCTCACGTAGCCCGTGTCCATCTGGGCAAGCTGCAAGCGGCCCGAGTACTCCTCGTTCACCGCATGCCAGTAGGTGTACTCCTCCAAGACCCAGATCCCCGACTCCCGGGCCCCGTTGCCGCTGGCCTTCACCCCGCCGAAGGGCAGGTGGGCCTCCGCCCCCACGGTGGTGTTGTTGACGCTGGTCATCCCGGCGCGGATGCCCACCTTGAAGAGGTAGGCCCAGTGGCGGTGGTGGGTGTAGATGGCGCTGGAAAGGCCGTAAGGGGTGCTGTTGGCCACCTCTATGGCCTCCTCTATCCCGTCCACCTTCACCAGGTTGATGGTGGGGCCGAAGATCTCCTCCTGGAATTGGCGCATGCCGGGCCGGGCCTCCCAGACCGTGGGCCAGCCATATAGCCCCGCCTCGGGGTCGCCCAGGAAATGGGGGTAAGGGTTCTCCCGGCCGATGCGCCCCCGGCCCAGAAGCAAGGTGGCCCCGTCCTCCTTCCCCCAGGCGTAATGCTCTAGCCAGCGCTGGAAGAGCCTTTCGTTGATGAAGGGACCGTAGGTGACCTCGGGGTGGAGGAGGGGGTTCCCTACGGGTGGCCTCCGCCCTCTCCAGGAAGCGGCGCTTGAACTCCTCGTAGATGGGGGCGTCCACCAGGATGTTCCCCGCCGAGGTGCACCGCTGCCCCCCGGTGGCGAAGGCGCTCCACCAGGCCCCCTCCACGGCGAGGTCCAGGTCGGCGTCCCGCATGACCACCAGGGGGTTCTTCCCGCCCAGCTCCAGGGTGGGCCGGATGAGGTTCCTCCCCGCCACCTCCCCGATCCAGCGGCCCACCTTGGTGGAACCGGTGAAGGCGAACTTGTTGAGAAGCCCCTCGTCCATGAGCTCCACCAGCCACTGCCCGGTGGAGTCCTTGCCCCCGCCGAAGACCAGGTTGATCACCCCGGGGGGAAGACCCGCCTCCTCAAAGAGCTTGACGAAGATGTAGGAGAGGGCCGGGGAGTCGTCGGAGGGCTTCCACACCACCGTGTTGCCGGTGAGCACGGCCGGGATGAGCTTCCAGCTGGGCACGGCGATGGGGAAGTTGCCCGCGGTGATCATCCCCACCACCCCGAGGGGCCTGCGGAAGGTGAAGAGCTCCTTATCCCGCATCTCGCTGGGCACGGTCTGGCCGTAGAGCCTCCGCCCCTCCGAGGCGAAGAAGATGGCGGTGTCTATGGCTTCCTGCACGTCCCCCGCGGCCTCCTTGAAGGTCTTCCCCACCTCCCGCACCATGAGGCGGGTGAGGGTGGGCTTCTCCCGCTCCAGGATCTTGGCCAGGTTGAAGAGGACCTGCCCCCGCACCGGGGCGGGGGTGCGGCTCCACTCGGCGAAGGCCTCCCGGGCCTTCAGGGCCGCCTTGCGCAGGGTGTCCTTGGTGCCCTCGGGAAAGCGGGCCACCAGGTCCTCGAGGTCCGAGGGGTTGCGGCGCTCCAGGGGCCTCCCCTCAAAGACCTCCTCGCCGCCGATGAGGTGGCCAAGCTCCAGGCGTTGCCGTACTTGCTGGCAAAAGCCTTCATGACGACCTCCACCCGGGATTTTACCCCGGCCCTCCCCCATCAACCGAACTTGGCCTTGAGGGCCCTGAGGGTAGCGGGAGGCACCAGCTTGGACACGTCCCCCCCGTAGCGGGCGATCTCCTTGACCATGGTGCTGGAGACGAAAGAGTAGCGGGTGGCGGCCAGGATGAAGAGGGTTTCCAGTCCGGGAAGAAGCTGGCGGTTCAGGTGGGCCATCTGCAGCTCGTACTCGTAGTCGGAGACCGCCCGGAGGCCCTTGACGATGGCCTGGGCCCCCACCCGCTTGACGAAGTCCACCAGGAGGCCGGAAAAGGTGGCGGCCTCCACGTTCTTGAGGTGGGCCGTGGCCTCGCGGATGATCTGGAGGCGCTCCTCGGCGCTAAAGAGGTACTGGCCCCGCTTGTTGGGGTTTTCCAGAACGGCCACCGTGACCCGGTCAAAAAGGCGGCTCGCCCGCTGGATCACGTCCAGGTGGCCGTTGGTGAGGGGGTCAAAGCTTCCCGGATAGACCACGTGCATCTAGACCTCCACCAGGGTGAGGGCGTTTTCCCCGTAAACCCGGCGCTCCCCCAAGGGCAGGTAAAGCTCCTTGGGGTGCTGCAGGATGTAGAGCCCTCCCTTCTCCACCAAGCCGCTTTGCAAAAGGGCCTGGAAGGCGGCCACCAGGTCCATGGAGTACGGGGGGGCCATGAAGCCACGGTGTAGCGCTCCCCCCTGGCCTGGGCCTCGGGAAGGAAGACCTCCACCGGCAGGGGAAAAATGCGCACGGGAAGGCCGGCGCGGCGGGCGTTTTCCTTAAGGAGGGCGATGGCCTCGGGGTCCTTCTCCACCAGGGTGGTCTCAAAGCCCTCGCTGGCCGCCTCCAGCCCCACCGCCCCGCTCCCGGCGTAGAGGTCCAAAAACCGCCCCCGCCTCGGGTAACGGAGGCGGAGGTAGTCCAATAGGGCCTTCCGCAGGCGCACCGGGGAAGGGCGCGCCGAGGCGGGAACCTTCAAGGGCACGCCCTTGGCCTTGCCGCCTAGGATCCTCAGCACGCCTCTTAGCTTAAAGCTCCTGGACCAGCTGGGCCAGGCGGAGGAGGCCCTGGTCCAGGGTCTCCAGGGTAAGGAGGATGTCCAGATGGGCCAGGGTGCTGGCCCGGCTTTCCGTGAGGCCGGCCTCGAGGCGGTGTAGGTGGGCCCGCCTCAGGCTTTGGAAGTACTCCCGCAGGTCTTCCTTCAACACCTCCTCGGCCAGGGCCTTTTCCCCGGTGGCCAGAGCCGCTCCCAAACGCTCCATCCGGGCGAGGAGGCGGCCCAGGGCCTGGAGAAGCTCCTCCTTGCCCTCCTGGCTGAAGCGGAGGCCCTGGCCCCAAAGCCTTTCCCCCTGGCGCACCACCCGGCGCACCAGGTCCCCCAGCTGTTCCAGCTCGCTGGCGGCCATGAAGAGCTTCACCGCCTTCTCCTCCCGGGTGCGGCTCGCGAGTTCCGAGGTGTAAAGCACCAACTCCCGGGTGAGGGCGTCCACCTTCTCCTCCAAGGCCTGCAAGGAGGCCTCACCCCCCTCCTCCTGCGCCAGGACCCGGATGGCCTGGACCAGCATCCCCCGCACGGCGTCCGCCACCCGGGCAAGCTCCCGCCGGGCCAGGGCCAGGGCCAGAAGGGGCGAGTCCAAGGCCTCCCAGCGCAGGTACTTGGGAACCACCTTGCGCCGAGGAAAAAGGCCCTCGGCCAAGGCGGCGTATACCCCGCTCAGGGGCCAGTAGAGAAGGGCATAGAGAAGGTGGCTAAAGAGGTGCCAAAGAAGGGCGTTCCCGGCCCCGTAGGCCGCCAGGGGTAGGAGGAGGAGGGAAAGGAGAAGGCGATGCACAAAGAGGGGAAGGGCAAGCCGGAGCGCCTCTTCCCGGCCCGCCAAAGCCGCCCAGAACAAGGTGGCGGTGGTGCCCACCCCAGGCCCCAGCACCAGGCCCACGGCCACCC
>BBBN01000138.1 GCA_001311585.1 Thermus sp. JCM 17653 | reverse complement strand
CCCACCAGCCCCACCCCTTCCCCCCGTCCCTGGAAGCCCAAGGCCAGGAGGGGGGCAGGAGGAGAAGACCCGCCGCCCAGGGATTGCGGGCCACCTCCCTGAAGAAGAAACCGGTCATGGAGCCTTAGGGGGAGGCGGGAAGAAGTCCGTGGGCACCCAGGGCCTTTTCTTGCCCTCCTCCAGGGCCTCCTTCCAGGTGAGGAGGCGGCCGCCCCGCCGCTCGGGCCGCTCCTTGAGATGGGCCTCCAGGGCTTCCCGGCTCCCGAAGGCGAGAAGCCCCGAGCCCATGGGGGTGCGGATCCTGGGGTTGTGGTAGAGGAGGGCCTTTTCCGCCTCCACCCAGAAGGCCTGGGCCCTCTCGCTCCGGGCGAAGTCCGCCAGATAGACCTCCTTGGCCCGAAGCTCTGGCCCCCCCCAGCCGTTCAGCTGGTCCAGAAGGCAGGCGGGGTCATCGTAGAAGAAGGCCTTGCCCTGAGGGTTCAGGGCCTGGGCGGCGTGGCGGGCGTCCAGGATGGTCATGAAGCAGTAGGGGCAGGCCTCCACCCCCACCCGGAGGGGTTTAGGGGCGGCCTGGGCCCGCGGGAGGAAGGCCAAAAGCCCTCCCGCCGCGAGCCTGAGCAGGTCTCGGCGTTCCATGGGCTAATGGCTGTGGCCCATCCCCTCCCCGAGAAGCCCCGCATGCCGGGCGAGGAGGGCCACCAGGTTCATCTCCGGCAAGGGAGCGAGGTCCCAGAGGGTCTGGAAGCTATAGAAGCGCTGGCGGCCGTGCTGGGCCTTGTTCCGCTCGGCGAACTCCTGGGCGGCCTTCACGCTGGCGAAGGCCAGAAGCTTGGCGTTCATCACCACCATCATCCTCTCCCCCAGTAGTAGGTGGCGGAGCGCGCCGGGATGAGGCGGACCGTCTCCTGGGGCGCCCGGGGTCGTAAGCCCCCCGGTCCGTCACGTAGAAGGTGGCCCCTTCCCCGTCCTTTAGGCCGTGGACCCAGGCGTAGTTCACCATGCAGGCGATGCTCTCAAAGTGGAGGGCGTCCACCACCTGTTTGGGGTCGTGGGGGGCGGGGCGGGGCTCGGCGAAGGCGATCTGGCTGTAGGTCTGCTCGAAGAAGCCCTTAGGGAAGGTGCGCCCCCGCCACTGCCCCTCCGGGGTCTTGATGGGCATCCCGCAGAAGGCGCAGCTCCCCGTGTCCCAGGGAATGGGCTTGGGGGGCACCAGGGACCCCTTGGCCGGGGCAGACCCCATCCCCGCGCCGGGGTCCCCGTGGCCCATCTGGGCCAGGACGGGGGAAGCGAGAACCAAACCGCCCAAAGCCTTAAGGACCTCACGCCGATTCCTCATAGAGCACCTCCATTAGCCAGGGGAGGCGTTCTCCCCTTGGGCCCAAAAGCTTGGCGGGGGGGCCTTCCTCCAAAAGCCTTCCCCCCTTGAGGAGGACCAGGTGCTGGGCCGAAGCGGCCTCCTCCAGGCTGTGGAGGGCAAGGAGGGCAAGCCCTTCTCCCCTGGCCCCCACCCAGGCCCAAAACCGCTCCCTTCCCTTGGGGTCCAAGGCGGCGGTGGGCTCGTCCAGGAGCCACACAGGAGGGTTCCCCATGAGGCTTGCCGCCAGGGCCAGGCGCTGGCGCTGCCCCCCCGAGAGGAGCCCCACCCGCTTCCCCAGGAAGCCCTCGAGGCCCATGCGGTCCACGGCCTCCTCCAAAGCCTCCCTCCCCAAGCCCTTGGCCTTTCGGGAAAGCTCCAGGACCTCCCTTCCGGTGAGGTGGGGGAAGAGCCTAGGGCTTTGGGGCAGGTAGGCGCGCAAGGGGAAGACCCTCGGGTCCCTGGGGGAGCGCCCCAGGAGGAGGGCCTTCCCCCCGTCCGGGCGAAGCTGCCGGCGAGGAGGGCGAGGAGGGTGCTCTTCCCCGCCCCGTTGGGCCCGAGAAGGCCCACCACGCCCCCCTCGAGGCCCAGGGAGAGGCCCTCAAGCCTCCCCCGCTTTACCACCTTCTCCAGCGCCACCACAGCGCACCCCCTACCCCCCCGAGGAGAAGGGCCCAGACCGAGGACCCGCCCTCCTTGGGCAGGGGCCTGGCCTCGGGGTCGGCCAAGGAAAGGAGCCTGAGCCCCGGCACCTGGGCCTCCACCGCCTCCCACAGGACCACCCCCGGGGATAGGGCGAAAAGGGAAAGCTCCGGCTGCCGGGCGAGGAGCAGGGCAAAGGTGGAGGTGGGGAGGTGGGGCGCCGGAAGACCGGAGGCCCGGTCGTAGGCGTTGCCCACCACCTGGGTCTTGGCCTCGGGGTCGTCCACCAGAAGGTCGTAGAGGTTGCCCGCAAAGAGGTTCCCCTCCACCCGCGCCGAGTTCCCCCCTCGCTCCCGGGTGACGCGCAAGGCGGTGCCGTTTTGCCGGAAACGGTTCCCTGAAACCCCCACCCCTTGGGCGTCCATGAGGACGAGGCCCAGGGTGTTTTCCTGGAAGAGGTTGGCCGAGACCTCCGTGCCCCTCTCGTCCTGGACCAAAAGGCCGTAGCCCACCGGGCTTTTGTGGCCCAGGAGGAGGTTTTGCGCCACCCGGTTCCCCGCCCCGTGCATGACGGCGTTGCCCACGGCGTTGGCCCAGCTCCGGTTCCCCTCTACCCGCACCTCCCAGGAGAACATCACGTGGAAGCCGTAGCGGCCGTTATCTGCCAAGAGGTTGTCCCGGATGGCCATGCCAGGGCTGTACTCCACGTAGATGGCGTCCATGTAGCCCGAAAGGCGGCTCCTCTCCACCCTTACCCCCGGGCTCCGGTAGACCAGGACCCCCGGGGAAGACCCCAGGCCCCGGGCCCGAAGGCCCAGAATCTGGGCCTGGGGGGAGTCCTCCACCCGCACCGCCGTGGGGGCACCCTCCACTTCCACGCCCTCCAGGAGGCATCCCCGGCACTCCTGGAGGTAGATGGCGGCGTCGGGCTCAAAGAAGTCGTCCTCGAGCCCAGCCCCCGCCACCTTGAGCCCCCGCACCCGGATCCCCGGGGCCAAAAGGGAAAGGGTGTGCCCCTCCTTTCCCTTGAGGATGGCCCCGGCCCCCTCCACCACCGTCCCCGGGGTGCGTAGGACCAACGGCCCTTCCACCTCCCTTGAAGGCGCACCACGGGGCCGGCCAAGACCAGGCCTAAGAAGGGGAGGAGGAAGGCCCGCATACGCCCTCAGGGTAGGGGGAGGGATCAGGACATTTGTACTTTCCGAGGCCATACCCCCCTTGCCTCTGCTAGGCTGGGAGCCGTGAGGCTTGCCGCCCTTCTCCCCCTCCTCGCCCCCGCCCTGGCCCAGGTGGTGGCCGCCCCGGGCTGGGTGCGCCTGGTGCCCCCGGTGGTGCCGGACACCGCCGCCTACCTCACCCTGGAGAACCGGGGTAAGACCCCCGTCCGCCTGGTGGGGGCCACGACCCCCATCGCCCAACGGGTTTCCCTCCACCGGGATTACCGGGAGACCCGCGGGGGGCAGGCGGTCCTCGCATGCGCCCCCTCCCCTACGTGGACATCCCCCCAGGGGCCAAGGTGGCCTTCAAGCCTGGGGCCTACCACCTGATGCTGGAAGGCTTAAACGCCCCCTTAAGGCCGGGGAAAAGGTGGAGGTCACCCTCCTCTTCCAAGACGGAACCCGGCTTAGGGTGCTCTTGCCGGTGGAGATGCGATGAAAAGGTTCCTGCCCGCCCTCTTTTCGGTTTTGGCGCTTCTGGTTTTGGCCTACCTCCTCCTCCCCCGAGGCCACACCTTCTACGGCACGAGGCTCCTCAACCCCAAGCCCGTGGACTTCGCCCTGGAAGGCCCCGAAGGCCCCGTGCGCCTCTCCCAGTTCCAGGAGGAGGTGGTCCTTCTCTTCTTCGGCTACGTCCACTGCCCCGACGTCTGCCCCACCACCCTGCTGGCCCTCAAGCGGGCCTACGAGAAGCTTTCCCCCAAGGACCAGGAACGGGTGCGGGTGGTCTTCGTGAGCGTGGACCCCGAGCGGGACACCCCGGAGGTCGCCGACCGCTACGCCAAGGCCTTTCATCCGAGCTTCCTCGGGCTTTCGGGAAGCCCGGAGGCGGTGCGGGAGGCGGCCCAGACCTTCGGGGTCTACTACCAGAAGACCCAGTACCGGGGCCCGGGGGAGTACCTGGTGGACCACACCGCCACCACCTTCGTGGTAAAGGAGGGGAAGCTGGTCCTCCTCTTCAGCCCCGACAAGGTGGAGGCCACCGAGAAGGTGGTGGCGGACCTAAAGGCCCTTTTGTAAACTAAGGTATGGACCCCAAAGGATTCCTGGAAAGGGCTAAGGAGCTCACCCGCTCCGCGGCGGCGGAGGCGGAAAGGAGGCTACGGGAGCTTAGGGAAAGGTTGGACCAGGACAAGGACGGCCGTCCCGACGTGCTGGAAAAGGCCCTGCGGGAGGCGGAAAAGGCCCTGGAGGAGGCCAAGGCCAAGCTGGCCGAGCTGGACCAGGACAAGGACGGCGTGCCCGACAAGCTCAAGGAGCTCTCCGAGGCAGCCAAAAAGGCAGCCGAAGCCGCCAGGGCCAAGGCCGAGGAAGCCGCCCGCCTCCTCAAGGGGCGCCTGGGGGGCAAGGAGGGGTAATACCACCCCATGCTGGCCCAAGCCAGCATGGGGGGCGGGATGCCCCGGGGCAAGCCTTATCCAAGGGCCACGTCCAGGGCCATCATCAGGGCGAAGCCCGTCATGACCCCGAAGGTGGCGAGGTCCCCGTTGCCCTCTGCCTGGCTCTCGGGAATCACCTCCTCCACGATGACGAAGACCATGGCCCCCGCCGCCAGGGCCATGAGGTAAGGGAGAAGGGCCAGCATCTCCTGGACCAGAAGCGCTCCCAGAAGGCCCCCACGGGCTCCACGATGGCGGAAAGTTGCCCGTAAAACCACGCCAGCCCCGCCCCCACCCCGGCGGCGCAGGCCAC
>BBBN01000137.1 GCA_001311585.1 Thermus sp. JCM 17653 | reverse complement strand
CGTCCCCCGGTGCACCCCACGGCCACGGTGTAAAAGGCCCGGCCCTCCCCCCTCGCCCCTTCCGCCGCCAGGCCCACCACGGCGAGGAGGGCCCGGTAGTAGGGCTCCTGCTCTTCCCGGAAGACGTAGGCCTTTACCTCGGAGTCCAGGCCGGTTTTGGGCCGTAGCGCGGGGTCGTAATGGGGGTTGGGCAGGGGTCGCACGTCCAGGACGAGGTCGGCCTCCTGGGGCGGCCCCCACTTGAAGCCGAAGGAGAGAAGGCGGAGCAAAAACCCCCCTTCCTCCCCCAGGAAGCGGGAAAGGGCCTCCTTAAGGGCCTAGGGGAGAGCTCGGAGGTGTCCAGCACGAGGTGGGCTTTCTCCCGCAAAGGGGCCAGAATCTTCCGCTCCTCGCCGATTTCCTTGAGGAGGTTGCCCGCCCCCAGGGGGTGGACCCTCCGGGTGAGGTTGTAGCGGCGGAGGAGCACCTCGGGGCGGGCCTCGAGGTAGATCACCGTGGGCTTAAGCTCTTCTAGGACCCCCTCCAGATCACCGAAGAAGGCCGTGGCCCGGGCGTCCAGCACCACCCCCGCCCGCTCCACCCCCCGGGCGGCAAGCTCTTCCAGAAGGGGCTTCCAGAGGCTTGGGGGGAGGTTGTCCACCATGAAATACCCCAGGTCCTCCAGGAACCCCTTGGCCGTGGTCTTGCCCGCCCCCGAGAGGCCGGAAAGCACCAGAAAGCCCATCTCCCTGACTATACCCGCCGCCTGAGCCAGAGTTGAAGAGGGAGAGGAGAAAGAGCCCGGGAAGCCCCACCACCCCCACGAGCCCGTCGTGGGTGCGCTCCAACGCCAGGAGGGAAAGACCCCCTACGGCGTTCGGGGTGTAGAGGCCCTCATCCTCCCTCCTTCCAGGCGAGGAGGGGACGGGGATCCTCCGGGTTCAGGAGGAGGCCCGTGCCGTCCTTAAGGACCAGGAGAACCCCTTCCCCCCGCCTCGCCCCCACCAAGGCTTCCACGGGAAGCCCCTGGGGGAAGGCTTTTGTCCTTAGGCGGAAGCGCACCCGGTAGTAGCCGGGCATCTCGGCTTTGGGTCCGAAGGCGAGGAGGGGCAGGGCGTAGGCCGTGAGGCCTGCGGTCGCACCTCCGAGCGGTGGACCTGGCGCTTCCCCAAGGGGTGGTGAACCTCCAAGAAGGGCCCTTGAAGCTCGTAGAAGAGCCTTTCCGGGAAGCTCGCAAGCCAGAGGAAGAGGGCTCCCATAAGGAGCCCCTCCGCTGCCACCAGGGCGAAGAAGAGGGGCTTCTCGGAGGCCTCCGCCGTGGCGGCCACGGCCAAAAGCGCCGCGAGGGAGGCCAAATAGAGGGCCCGGAAGAGCCCCCTAGGGTTCCCGTCCCTCCTCGGGGTTAGCCTCATCCCGCCACCTCCCCGCCCGCCTCGCCGCCTCCTTGAGGAGGTATTCTATCTGGGCGTTCACGCTCCTGAGCTCGTCCTGGGCCCACTTCTCCAGCACCCGGTAAAGCCTCGGGTCCAGCCTCAGCAGAAACGCCTTCTTTCCCTCCGGTTTCCCCTTCACCTTTCGCTCTTTTCCAGGACCTTTTGCTTGTTCCCGCGGGGGGCGGGGGTGGGGTTAGGCGTAGAGGGTGCCCACGTTCACCACCGGCTGGGCCTGGGCCTCGGAGACCAGGGCCACCATGAGGTTGTTCACCATGGCCGCCTTCCTTTCCTCGTCCAGGGAAAGCCCCGCCTCCTCCAGGCCCGACAGAGCCTCCCGTACCATCCCCACCGCTGCCTCCACGATGAGCCTGCGGGCGGCCACCACCGCCAGGGCCTGCTGACGGCGGAGCATGGCCTGGGCCACCTCGGGGGCGTAGGCCAGGTGGGTGAGGCGGGCCTCGAGGACCTCCACCCCCGCCACCTTAAGCCTCTCCTCCAGCTCGGCCTTGAGCTCCTCCGCCACCTCCTCCGGGCTTCCCCTTAAGGACTTCCCCTCGGCGTCGTAGGGGTAGCGGCTCGCCAGGGCCCGGATGGCCGCCTCCGACTGGATGGCCACGAAGGCCTGGTAGTTCTCCACCTGAAAGAGGGCCTTGGCCGTGTCCACCACCCGGAAGACCACCACTGCGGCGATCTCAATGGGGTTGCCGTGGGCGTCGTTCACCTTGAGCTTGTCCGAGGTGAAGTTGTGGACCCTGAGGGAGACCCGCTTCCGCTGGGCCAGGGGGTTGGCGAGGTGGAAGCCCTCCTCCCGGACGCTCCCCACATACCTTCCCAAAAACACCAGGGCCACGGCCTCGTTGGGCTGGACCGTGAAGAGGCCCGCCAAAAGGAGCAGGCAGACCAGGAGGGCCGGCCCAAGGTGCCACAGGTAGAAGAGCTCCTTTTCCCGGAAAAGCCCCGCTCCTGCCCAGAGGAGCCAGAGGAGGCCCAGAAGGAGGAGAAGAAGCCCCCAAAAGCCGCTTACCCGCCACGCCGGAAACTCCTTTACCTCGCGCATACCCGTCCCCCTAGTTTCGGAACACCACCTCTTCCCGCCCGAGGCCCACACCGCAAGGCCCAGGGCCAAGGCGGCGTAGGCCAGGGTGGAGGCCCAGGTGAGGCCCGCCTGCAGAGGGGTGGCGCTTCCCTTTAGAAGGGCGTCCATAAGGAGGGCCACGTTGAAGAGGGGAAGGAGGTGGTGCCAGGTGGTTAGCTCCAGAAAGCCCCTAAACTGCAGGAAGAGGAGGGGCAGAAGGGCCAAAAGCTGTAGGGGAGCCATGTAGCTTTGGGCTTCCTTGAAGCTCCGGGCGTAAAGCCCCAGGGCCACCATCACCGCCCCCATGAAGAGGGCCAGGAGGAAGGCGGTGAGGAAGAGCGCGAGGAAACTCCCTCCGTCCAGGCTCACCTGCCTCCCAGGACCAGGGTCTCACCCCTCTCCGTGAGGAGGCCTCCGCCCAAGCGGGCGCTCAAGGCCCCCCCTAGGGCCAGACCCAAAAGCCCCGCCACCCCCGAGAGGAGGGCCATGGCCACCGTGGCCAGGGTCTTCCCCAGGGCGATCTGCAGGAGGGGCACAGGGGCGGCCAAAAGGGCCTCGAGGGTCCCCTTCTCCTTCTCCCCCGCCGTGGCGTCCACCGCCACCACCTGGCCCCCGGAGAGGACGAAGACCACCAGGAAAAAGGGGAGGAGGAAGCCCAAAAGCCCCCCGGCCTTTTCCTTTGGGGGAGAGCGTCCACCACCTCCACCCCGAAAGGGGAAAGAACCTCCTGGGGCAGGCCGGCTTCCTTTAGGGCCTCGGCTACCCGGGCCTCCTTGAGGGCTTGGAGGGCCCCCTTGGCCTTCTCCACCGCCACCTGGCTTTCCGTGAGCCCGGAGGCCAGGCGGCCGTAGATCCGGTAAACCCCTTCCCGGAAAGCCACCCCCACAGGGTGCCGGCCTTCCCGCACGGAGCCCTCGGGGTCCGGTACCGGCACGGGCTTGAGCCGGGCGGCCTCGAGGGCCCTTAGGGCCCCTTCGGGAAGCCCCGCCACCGCCACCTCCTGCACCTTCTCCGCCGCTCCCTGCATGAGCCGGCTTAGGAAGAGGCTGGGTCCGAACATGAAGACCGGCATGAGCAAGACGGGAAGGACCAGGGTGGAAAAGACCAGCTTCCGGTCGCGAAACACCTGGACCAGCTCCTTTCGGAAAATCCTAAGGATGGCTTCCATCACGCCCCCCCACCTCGCGGACGAAGGCCCGCTCCAGGCTGCCCTCCCCCAGGGCCAGGGCCTCGTCCCGGCTTCCCTCGTAGACCAGCCGCCCCTGGTGCAGAAACCCCACCCGGTCCGCCACCTCCTCGGCCTCGCCCATGACGTGGGTGGAGTACACCACGGCGTGGCCCAGGTCCCGGTAGGCCTTCACGAAGTCCAGAAGAGCTGCGGGCGAAGACGTCCAGGCCAGCGGTGGCCTCGTCCAGGAGGAGGACCTTGGGGCGGTGGAGGATGGCCCGGGCGATGACCACCTTCTGCCGCATGCCCGTGGACATTTCCATCACCTTCCTGTCCAGGGTTTCCTTCATTTGCAAGAGGTCCACCACCCAGTCCAAGGCTTGCCTAAAAGCCTGCCCCTTCAGGCCGTAAAAGGCGGCGAAGAAGGCCAGTACCTCCCTTCCCGTAAGCCTCTCGTAGACCCGCATCCCACCGTTCACGAGGCCCAGATGGCGGCGCACCGAAAGGGCCTCCCGCACCACGTCAAACCCCGCCACATAGGCCCTTCCGCCGCTTGGGCGCACCAGGGTGGCCAGCATGCGCAAGGTGGTGGTCTTTCCCGCCCCGTTGGGGCCCAGAAGGGCATAAACCTCCCCGGGCTCCACACGGAAGGAAAGCCCTTCCACCGCCACCCTCTGGCGGTAGCGCTTGGACAGCCCTTCCGCTCGGATCACGAGGGTATTATAGCATTGTGATATCATTTTGCAAGTACCATTTCCCCTCGGAGGGGCGATAATGGGGGTGTGAAGGCCATGACCTTCTGGGTCAAGCCCCAAAGCTCCATAGAGGCCCTGCCCGAGGCCAAGGACCTGGTGCAGGACCTCCTGGAGCTTTTCTACGAGTACTTCCCCGAATACGAGGGGTGCCTGGGATTTTCACAGTCCCCCAGGAGGCCCCGCTACCTCTTCCTCTACATGGAGGGCCCCTGCGGTGGGCTTCTGCCCGGCGCCACCCAGTTCCTGAAAGAACTTTTAGAAACCGCCTTTCCCCACTCCGAGGTCCGGGTCTACGGCAAGCCCTGGCCCTAGCGGCGCTTCTTCACCAGCCACCCCTCTTCCCTAACCCCTTCCCGGGCGTTCACCACCCGGGCCAGGACGAAGAGGAGGTCGGAAAGCCGGTTCAGGTAGCGGATGGCCTCGGGGTTCACGGGCTCTTCCCGGCTTAGGGCCACCACCTTGCGCTCGGCGCGGCGCACCACGGTGCGGGCCAGGTGAAGCGCGG
>BBBN01000136.1 GCA_001311585.1 Thermus sp. JCM 17653 | reverse complement strand
CTGGAGGAGCTCCTCGGAGAAGTCTTCCTCCGGGGGCTCGGGGGCGAGGAGGTCTTCCTCCCACGCCTCCAGGGGGGCTGGGGCTTCCTCGGGTAGAGGAGGGCTTCCTCCTCCTCGAGGTCCAGGTCCACCTCGGTTAGGTCCAGGTCCAGCTCCTCCTCCGCCACCTCCTCCACCTGGAGGGTGGGGGCCTTGGGGATGAGGTCCTCGAGGTCCACCCCCTCCTTCCCCAAGGCCTCCTGGGCCCGCTTGAGCTCCTCCTCCGGTGGCAGGGGCGGGGGGGCTTCCGGCATGGGGGGGAGGTCCACCTCCCCGGCCATCAGCTTGGCCAGAAAGGCCAAGACATCCCGTTCCACGATGGTCCCGTCGGGGCCCGTGCCTTGGAGGTTTCGCCAGTCTATGCCGTTTTCCTCGGCGAGGCGCCGGGCCAGAGGCGTGATTTTGGGTTCGGCCATCTTGCTCCTATGATAAGTGCCCGCACGTCCTTTCCACAACGCGGGATGCCCGAGTTATACCACCCATGCTGGCCCAAGCCAGCATGGGGGCCCCGGTCAAAAAGGCCCGCAGGGCTTCCGTACTTGGGCTTAGGCGAAGGATTCACGCCAAAAGGGGTATCAGAGGTCTTTGCGTTCAAAGACCAGGGCCCCCAGGAAGGCGAAGCCCAAGGTGTAGATGAGGAGGAGGGAGAGGCCGAGCCCCGCCGCTTCTGGCCTCAGGTGCAGGTCCAGGTAGGTGGTGAGGAGGAAGGGCTCAAGGGCGGGGAAGGCCACCAGAAGGCGCATCAGGAGGAGGGTGGCCACGGCGGCCAAGGCGCTTGCCGTGGTGGAGAGGAAGAGGGTGCCAAAGAAAAGGGCCAGGGAGGCGAGGGGCATGAGCACCGCCCCTGCCAGGAGGTGGGCCCGGAGGAGCTCCAGGAGGGCCTCCTTCGGGGTGAGGAGGCCTACGCCGGCAAACCCCCCTTCCCCAAGGCCCGTGCCCCCATAGAAGGCCCCAAGGCCATGGGGCAGGCCGGCCAGAAGCCTCCCAGAAAGCTTGCCGAAAGGAGGACGAAGGGGTAGAGGAGGGCGGCCATGAGCTTGGCTAAGAGGAGGCCGGTCCGGGGCAAGGGGCGGAGGAGGAGGCTTTTGAGGGTGCCCTGGGCCACCTCGCTCCCCAGGGACTCGCTGGCCGCCATCACCACCAGGAAGGGAAAGAGGAACTCCATCCCGGCCATCAGGCTCAGGGAGACCACCTGCCACCCCGAGGCCAGGACCAGGCCGTAGACCTCCTTGAGCCGGGGGCCAAGGCCCAAAGGAAGGGGAGGAGAAAGGCGGAAAGAAGGCCAAGCCCCACCGAGCGGAGGCGGAAGAGCTTGAAGACCTCAAAAAGGAAGAGCCTAAGCATGCCTCACCCTCTCCTGGTAGTAGCTTAGGAGGTCAAAGCGGTGGGGCACGAGGCTTCCACCCGGTACCCCTCCCGGAGAAGGGCCTTGAGCACCGCTTCCCGATCCCCTTCAAAGAGGATGGCCCCGCCCTGGAGCCTGGCCGAGGCCACCTGGGGCAGGGTTTTGAGGAGGGCGAGGGCCCCTTCCAGGGGATGGGCCTCGAGGCGGTACGCCTCCTTCCCAGAAAGGACCACCTCGTCCAGAAGCTTTCCCCCGCCCAGGATGCCCACCTTGTGGGCGTAGCGGGACACCTCGGGGAGGTGGTGGGTGGAGAGGAACACCGCCACCCCCTCTTGGGCCAGTTCCCGAAGGAGGCCGTGCACCAGCTCCACCCCCTCGGGGTCCAGGCCCGAGGTGGGCTCGTCCAGGACCAGGACCTTGGGCCGGGGAAGGATGGCCGCCGCCAGGCCCAGGCGCTGCTTCTGCCCCAGGGAGTAGCTTCCCACTTTCTGGTCGGCCACGGCCAGGAGCTTCATCCGGGCCAGGACCTCGGCGATGCGGGCCTCCTCCCGCACCCCGGCGAGGTAGGCGTGGAGGCGCAGGTTCTCCCGGCCCGTGAGGTAGGGGTAGAAGGCGGCCGGGGCCTCCACCACCGCCCCCAGGTGGCGCCGGGCGGCGGGCGCTTTGTGCACGTCCTCTCCCAGGAGGAGGGCCCGCCCTTCCGTGGGGAAAGCCAGCCCGGTGACCAAGCGGATGAGGGTGGTCTTGCCGCTTCCATTGGGGCCCGCCAGGGCGTAGACCTCCCCCGGGCGCACGGAAAGGCTGACCCCGGAAAGGATGGGCTTCCGCCCGTAGCGTTTTCCCAGGCCCTCTAGCCTTAGGGCTTCCATGGATGCTATACTACCCAAGCCCCCGGTCCAGCGCGGCGGTCCGGGCGTGAACCGGGTCAGGTCCGGAAGGAAGCAGCCCTAAGCGCTCCGGGTCGGGCGCCGCTGGGTAGCCGGGGGCGCTTTGTCCACAGGGTTATCCACAGGCCCTTTCGCGCTCCCTTCACGAACTTGGGTGAAAAAAAGCCCCTTCCCAAGGCGGTTTACTCCCCGGGGTCCGGGGCTTTGGCCTTGCGCGCCACTCCCTTTTCCACAAGCCTTTGCACCTCCTCCGGGGTGTAGCCCGCCTCGAGGAGCGTTTCCTCCGTGTGCTCTCCCAGAAGGGGCGGGGGGAGGCCTGGCCCCGCGGGGGTTCGGGAAAGGAAGCGCAAGGGGTTGGCCAGGGTGGGAAGGGGGCCCAGGAGGAGGTGGGGAAGGGTCCAGACCGCTTCCCGGGCCTCCGCCTGGGGGTCCTGGAAGGCCTCTTGGAGGTCGTTCACGGGGGCGGCGGGGACGCCCGCTTCCTTGAGCCTCGCCAGCCAGTAGGCCCGGGGGCGGGTCTTTAGGGCCCGGGAAAGGGCCTCCACCACCTCCTCCCGGTGCTCCACCCGAAGGGCGTTCGTGGGAAAGCGCCGGGCGAGGTCGGGAAGCCCCGCAACCTGGCAAAGCCTCGCGAACTGCTCGTCGTTGCCCACCGCCAAAACGAGCCAGCCGTCCTCCGCGGGGAAGGCCCCGTAGGGGACGATCTGGCGTGGGCGTTGCCGAGCCTTTTGGGGGGCTTGCCCGTGAGGAGGTAGCTTTCCCCCAGGTTCGCCAGGGCGAAGAGGCCTACGTCGAAGAGGGAAAGGTCTATGTGCTGGCCTTCCCCGCTTTTCTCCCGCTCCAGAAGGGCGGCGAGCACGGCCAAGGCCCCCATCATCCCCGTCATCACGTCGATCCAGGCCACCCCCACCTTCATGGGCGGGCCCTCGGGCTCCCCGGTCACGGACATGATGCCCGTGTAGCCCTGTAGGGCGGCGTCGTAGCCAGGCTCTTTGGCCCTCGGTCCCGTGTGGCCGAAGCCGGTGATGGAGAGGTAGACGAGGCGGGGGTTTAGGGGCTTTAGGCTTGCGTAGTCCAGGCCGTAGCGGGCCAGGTCCCCGGTCTTGAAGTTCTCCACCAGAACGTCGGCCCTCTGGGCGAGGCGCCTTATGGCCTCCTGGCCTTCCTCTGCCTTGAGGTCCAGGGCCAGGCTCCGTTTCCCCCGGTTGACCGCCAGGAAGTAGGCGCTTTCCCCCTGAAGGAAAGGGGGGCCCCAAGCCCGGGTCTCGTCGCCCCAGGGGGGCTCCACCTTGACCACCTCCGCCCCCAGGTCGGCCAGGATCATGGTGCAGAGGGGGCCGGCGAGAACACGGGAGAGGTCCAGGACCTTGAGGCCGGAAAGGGGCTTCATGAGGCATCTTACGCCGGTATAGTGGTGGGGTGGGCCGCGTCCTCAGGCACGTCCTGGTGCTTTCGGTGCTCCTTTTTGTCCTCCTCCCCTTCCTCTGGATGGCCTACGCCGCCTTCATGCCCAAGGAGGCGGTGTACTCGGGAGAGCTCTTCTCCCGGGTGGGCTTCAGCCCGGAGAACGTGAGGGCCTTGGGGGAGGAGGGTTTTTGGGGAAGGCTTCTTTTCTCCTTGGGGCTTTCCTCGGGGGTGGTGCTCCTCCAGCTTTTCACCGCCCTTCTCGCCGCCTACGCTTCGGGCTGGGCTTGGGCTTTTGCCCTTTTATCTAGTGCTCATGGCCGTGCCGGCGGAGCTTCTTTTGGTCCCTCTTTACGGCATCTTGAAGAACCTAGCCCTTTTGGAGACCGTCTGGGCCTTGGTCCTGCCTTTTGCGGCCAGCCCCTTTGTCCTCTACCTGGTCTACCAGGCCATGCGGGGGGTGCCCGAGGAGCTTTTGGAGGCGGCCCGGCTGGACGGGGCGGGGCACCGGGTGCTCCTCTTCCGCATCCTCTTTCCCTTGGTGCGCCCCACCCTGGTGGCGGCGGGGGTTTTGGCCTTCGCCGCCCACTGGAACCTGGTCCTCTACCCCCGGGTGGTGGTTTCCGACCCGGGGCTTTGGACGGTCCAGACCTGGCTCACCGACCTGCAGCGCAAGTACCCCACGGACTGGGGGCTCCTCTCGGCGGCGGCCCTGCTTTCCGTCCTCCCCATCGCCCTCCTCTACCTCCTCTTTGAAAGGCGGGTGGTGGCCACCTTTGAGGAGGGACTGAAAGGGTAGCCAAGTACCCCACCCGGGAGGCTAGGATCGCTCCTTAGCCTCTCCGCCGCCTGGCGGTTTGGAACCTCTCCCTTAGCGCCTTGAGCCTTTCCCGCACCCGTTCCTCCCACCCCTCCCCCAGGGCCTCAAAGAGGGTGAGGCCTTCCAGGCCCTCGGAGGTACGGCTGGGCGAAGCTTCCTTCTTTGTCCTCGTGGTAGTAGGCGTACCCCTCCCCGTGCCCCAGGGCCCGGGCGAGGCCGGTGGGGGCGTTTCTCAGGTTCAGGGGGACCTCGGCCTCGGGGTGGGCCTCCGCCGCCTCTAGGGCCTTCTTCCAGGCGGCGTAGAGGCTATGGCTCTTGGGGGCCAGGGCCAGGTAGACGGCGGCCTCCACCAGGGCGAGCTCCCCTTCCGGGCTTCCCAGGGCCTCGTAGGCCTCCTTGGCGGCCACGGCGAGGCGGAGGG
>BBBN01000135.1 GCA_001311585.1 Thermus sp. JCM 17653 | reverse complement strand
CGCCGGGGGAGGCCCGTTTCTTCGTGGCCGAGCACTGGGTGGGGGGGCTTGTGGCCCTGGGCCTGGCCCACGCGGGGCTGGCCCGGGCGCGGAAAGGGAGGCCCGGGGCTAGGCTGCTCTTCGCCCTGGCCCTAGGGGTGCTTCTCCTTTCCATCCCCTGGTTCCGGCCCCTGGTGCGGCTTTAGAAGAGAGAGGCCACCGGCACCCGAAGCTGGGGGAAGGCCTTGGGGGAGAGGGTGTCCTCGAGGGCCAGGGCCTGGTGTTCCCGGTAGCCCCCGGGGGAGGGTTCCAGGAAGCGGTGGACCCTCCCCTCCGCGAGGTCCACCACCCAGACCTCCTGAATCCCGTGCCGGGCGTAGAGGGGAGCTTTCACCTCACGGTCGTAGGACCCCGAGGCATCGGCCACTTCCACCAAGAGGAGGACGTCCTCGGGGCCCGGGTGGGCCTCGGCGTAGAGGTCCTCCCGGGGTTTGAGGAGGAGGAGGTCGGGCTGGGGTTCGCTGTGGGGGCTTAGGCGCAGGGGGTCCTGCACGGCGAGGAGGCATAGGCCTTGGGTTTCCAGGGGGGTGAAGAGGCGGCGGAGGCGGCGGAGGCAGGCGGCATGGCGGCTACCGATGGGCTCATCTGCCAGATCTCCCCTTCCAGGAGCTCCACCCGGTCGTCTTCCCCGAGGAGGCCCGCCTGGGCCATGCGGTGGAACTCCTCCACGCTGAAGCGCCGACGCACCGGGTCATCTTCCTTCATTCTAGATAGGCCAACGCCCCATACCCCACCACCCGCTCCCTTCCCCCTCCGGCCTCGGCGCTGGTGGCGTAGGCCAGGAGCCTGGGCCGCCACCCGAGGGCCTTGGCCAAGGCGGTGAGGCTGGCCCAGGGAAGGGCTCCACAGGCCTCCCTTCGGGCCAGGCCCTCGGCGTCTAGGGCCAGGGCTGCCCCCAGGGTCTTGCGGTCTATCTCCCTGGCCAGGGGGTCGGGATGGTAGTGGGAGAGGTCGCTGGAGGCCACCACCAGGTCTTTGGGGCCGAGCTCCCCGAGGAGGGCCTCCCCCACCCTTTCGGGGTCCGCTTCCCCGAAGAGGAGGGGGAGGATGGGGACCCCCGGGAGGGCCACCTGGAGGAAGGGGAGGAGGACCTCGAGGCTGTGCTCCTCCCGGAAAGGGGCCTCGTAGGCCAGGAAGGGAGGGCCCAAAGCGAGAAGCCTCTCCCCGCCCAAAAGGTCCACCGCCACCTCCCCCAAGGGGGTGCGCCAGGAGCGGTAAGGGAAGAAGGCCACGCCCCTAAAGGGCACGAAGTGGCTCGGGCCCAGGAGGAGGACCCTCGTGGCCTTTCCCTGCCAAGCGGAGAGGGCCCGGAAGGCCTCGGCGGCCACTTTGCCCGAATAGCGGTAGCCTGCATGGGGGGAAAGGGCTCCGCGGGCCCGGGGCTCAAGCGGGGTTTGAGCCCTTTGCAAAAGGCGCTTCACCCACCCGAGGAGGGCTTCCCGCTCCCCCGGGTAGAAGCGCCCGGCCACGGCGGGGGGCCTCACCAGGTCCATACCCCGGGGACCCTCCTCCCGCACCCGGGGCAGACCCCGGGGGTCTCCCAGCGGGCCTCCACCCGGAAGCCCCGCCTCCTCAGGAGAAGCCTTCCGCAGTCCGGGCAGTGGGTAGAGCTCCTTTCCTCGTCTAGGACGTTCCCCACGTAGACGAAGCGCAGGCCCTCCTCCTTGGCGATCTCATAGGCCCGCACCAGGGTGGCGTGCCGGGTGGGCCGGAGGTGGAGCATCCGGTAGTCGGGGTGGGCGGCGGTGAGGTGCCAGGGGATCTCGGGGGAAAGCCCTTTGAGGAAGCGGGCCATGGACCGGATTTCCCCTTCCGAGTCGTTGTACCCCTCCAAAAGCAGGGTGGTGACCTCCACCCAGACCCCGCTCCCCGCCAGGTATTCCAGGCTCTCCAGCACGGGCTTGAGCCGGGCCCCGCAGATTTCCCGGTAGAACCTCTCGGTGAAGCCCTTGAGGTCCACGTTGGCCGCGTCCAGGTAGGGCCTGATGTAGCCCCAGGCCTCCTTGGTCTCAAAGCCGCTCGTTACGAAGACGTTCTTCATGCCCCGCGCCTTGGCCAGGCGGGCGGTGTCGTGGGCGTACTCTATCCAGACGGCGGGCTCGTTGTAGGTGTAGGCGAGGAGCCTCACCCCCAGGGCCTCGGCCTCGGCCACCAGGCGCTCCGGGGGCCAGTCCTCCCCGATGGGGCGGTCCAAAAGGCCCTCTGGAGAGACCCGGAACTCCCGGAACTGGGAGATCGGCCAGTTCTGGCAGAAGGCGCAGAAGAGGTTGCACCCCACGGTGCCCACGGAGAGGATCCCCTCCCCGGGGTGGAAGTGGTAGAGGGGCTTCTTCTCCACGGGGTCCAGGTGGACCGCGGCGGCCTTGCCGTAGGTGACCAGGTAGAGCCGGCCTCCGAAGTTGCGCCGCACGCCGCACTTCCCCGTCCCACCCTCGGGGACGGCGCAATAGTGGGCGCAGGCCCGGCACTGCACAAAGCCCTTGGGGAGGGGGCGGAAGAGGTCGGCTTCCCTCAGGGTGGCGGCGAGCATTTGATACCGCTAAC
The DNA here is from genome assembly GCA_001311585.1 of Thermus sp. JCM 17653. Lineage (GTDB taxonomy): Bacteria > Deinococcota > Deinococci > Deinococcales > Thermaceae > Thermus. Next base: position 2,341 of record BBBN01000135.1, on the reverse strand, counting down.
CTCATTGTAGCAAACTGGGTCCGTGGCCCCTTTCCCCCCGGAGAAGGAGGAGGACTTCGCCCCCTTTTTCCCCGAGGAGGTCCTGGCCCGGGGCCTGGCCTACGCTAAGGAAGGGCGGGTCCTAAGGGTCTATCGGGTGGGGGAGCGGCTCTTGGGGGAGGTGCAGGGCTCCGAGCCCTTGCCTACCGGGTGGAGGTGGGGCCGGGGATGGCGGGGGCCTGTACCTGCCCCTACCCCTTCTTCCCCTGCAAGCACGCCGCCGCCCTCCTCTACGCCTACCTGGCCCACAGGCCCAAGGAGGACCTCCTCCAGGCCTTGGACCGCCTCTCCCTCGAGGAGGCCAAGGGCCTTCTCAAGGCCCTGGCCCAGCTTCCCGAGGCGGCCCTCTGGCTCGCCGAGGCCCTCTTTCCCCGGGAGGCCTTCCTGGAAGGGGTAAGGGCCTCAGGCGGGCCTTCCGCCTGGGAGGGGGGGAAGAGGAGGCGAGGCGGCTCCTTTTGCGGCTTCCCCAGGCGGGGGAGAAGGGGGTGGGGCGGTTTATGGAGGCCCTCCTCGAGGCCCCCTTTGACCCCGAGCCTACCTCAGGGCGGCCCTGGCCCGCTACCTGGAGGTCCGGGGCGACCCCGCCTTCCTCCTCCGCCTCTACCTCAGGGCCCCTTCCCCTTCCCTGGAGGAGGCCCTCCTCGCCCTGGGAAGGGAGAGGCCTGAGGCCCTCCTCCCCCTTTTGGAGAAGGAGCGCTCCCCCTTGGCCCGCTCCCTCAGGGCCGAGCTCCTCTTCGCCCTGGGGAGGGAGGAGGAGGGCCTGGCCCTTCTCCGGGAAGGCCTGGAGGGGGTGGAGGACTACCTGGCCTTCGTGGGACGGCTCCTGGCCCTGGGGAGGCGGGAGGAGGCCCTGAAGTACGCCGAGGAGGCCGTGGCCTGGTTCGGCAAGGACCCGAGCTTCTTCCCCTCCTGGACCTCCTCGTGGCCCACCGGGGAAGCCCCGAGGACCACCGGGCCCGCTTCCTCCTAAGGCCTAACCTCGAGGACTACCTGGCCCTCAAGGCCAAGCTGGGCCGGGCCTTCGCCGAGGAGAGGCCCCGCCTCCTCCGGCAGGTGCAAGACCCTGCCCTCCTCGCCCGCATCCTCCTCCTGGAGGAGGACTGGAAGGCCCTGGACCGCCTCCTCCAAAGGGCTCCCCCGGAGGCCTACCCCGCCTTGGCGGAGGCCTTGGAGGCGGGGCTTCCGCAAGAGGCGGTGCGGCTTTACCTGGAGGCGGCGGCGCGGGAGGTGGAGAAGCACCCGCAAGGCCTACCAGGAGGCGGCGAGGCTCCTCGGGAAAGCCTCCCGCCTGGACCCCAAGGCGGCCAGGGCCTTGGCCCGAAACCTCCTCGAGGCTTACCCCCGCCGCCCGGCCCTAAAGGAAGCCCTGGCCCCCCTTCTCGCCGAGCTCATGAGAGGGGGCCGGGAGCGCTTTCTTAGCCCTTGACAGGGAGGGGGTCTTGCCCCATAGTAAGGCTTGCGGCCATACCTTGGAGGGTTGGCCGAGCGGTTGAAGGCGGCGGTCTTGAAAACCGCTGTGGGGTTTTCCCCACCGGGGGTTCGAATCCCTCACCCTCCGCCAGAGGCTTGGAGAGGTGGCCGAGTGGTCTAAGGCGGCACCCTGCTAAGGTGTTGCACCGGGAAAACCGGTGCCGCGGGTTCGAATCCCGCCCTCTCCGCCAAGCGCCCGGGGCTTCCCGGGCCTTTTCCTTGGCGGCGATGCCCTTGTACCCTTTTCCCGTGGACCCTCCCCCCGAGGCGAGGCCAGAAGAGCCGGAGTCCCCATCCTGGCTACGCCTGGCCTTGCCCCCCCTTTCCCCTTGCCGCTTTTTGAGGCGGCCAAACCGCTTCCTGGTGGAGGCGGACGTGGGGCCTTTGCACCTTCCCAATAGCGGGCGCATGGCCGAGCTCCTTCTTCCCGGCACCCCGTGCCACTACCACCCCAGGCCCACCCCCAAGACCCTGGGCCGCCTGGTGTTGGTGGAGGGGGGAGGGGTCCTGGTGGGGGTGGACGCCTCCCTGGCCGCCCGGGTCCTCGAGGCCCTCCTCCGAGGGGGCTTCTTCGGCCCCCTGGAGGCCCTGAAAAGGGAGGCCCCCGTGGCGGGGGAACGCCTGGATTTCTGGGCGAGGCTTGGGGGAAAGGAGGCCTTTCTGGAAGCCAAGAACTGCAACCGCGTGGAGGAAGGCCTCGCCCTCTTCCCCGACGCCCCCACCGCAAGGGGCGCCCGGCACCTCCGGCTTCTTGCCCGTTTGGCCCGGGAGGGGTACGGGGCCTTCGCCGTCTGGGTCGTCCAGCACCCCCTGGCGGAGGCCTTCGCCCTGG
>BBBN01000134.1 GCA_001311585.1 Thermus sp. JCM 17653 | reverse complement strand
CTGGACCTCTGGCACGGGGCCTGCCGGGGGACGAAGGTGGTGGAGGGGGAGGCGGAGGCGGACTTCGTCATCGAGGCCGACCTCGCCACCTGGCAGGAGGTCCTGGAGGGGCGCCTCGAGCCCCTAAGCGCTCATGCGGGGGTTTTTGGAGCTCAAGAAGGGCACCCTCGCCGCCCTCGCCCCCTACGCCCAGGCGGCCCAGGAGCTCGTCAGGGTAGCCCGGGAGGTGGCATGAGGGCGGTGGTCTACAAGGGGCCCTTCCAGGTAGCGGTGGAGGAGGTCCCGGAACCCAGGCTGGAGGCGGACACGGACGCCCTCCTCGAGGTGGAGCTCGCCGCCATCTGCGGCTCGGACCTCCACATCTACCAGGGTAAGATCGCCGGGGTCCTGCCGGGGACGGTCCTGGGCCACGAGTTTGTGGGGCGCATCGTGGAGAAGGGCCCCCTGGTGCCCTTTCCCTTGGGGGAAAGGGTGGTGGGAAGCTTCCAGGTGGCCTGCGGAGAGTGCGCCGCCTGCCGCAAGGGCCAGTACTTCGCCTGCTTGCGTGGAGGGGTGTACGGCTTTGGCCTGGCCCTGGGGAACCTGCAAGGCGCCCAGGCGAAAAGGGTGCGGGTCCCCTTCGCCCGGCACACCCTCTTCCCCATCGGGGACCTCCCCGCCGAGGAGGCCATCCTCGCCGGGGACATCCTCACCACCGCCTACGGGGGGGTAAGGCCCTTCCTCGCCCCCGGCATGAGCGTGGCCGTGGTGGGCTCGGGGCCCGTGGGCCTCATGGCCCAGATGGTGGCCCACGCCCTGGGGGCGGGCCCGGTCTTCGCCATAGACCCCGAGGAAAGCCGCCTGGAAAAGGCCAAGGCCCTGGGGAGCTTTCCCCTGAACCCCAAGGCCGAGGACCCCGTGGCCCGCATCCGCAAGGCCACCGAGGGCCTGGGGGCGGACCTGGTGGTGGAGGCGGTGGGCGGGGAAGGGGAGGCTTTCAAGCTCGCCCTGCGCCTCGCGGGCCCGGGGGGCGTGGTCTCCAGCCTGGGGGTGCCCACGGTGGAGAAGGTGGACTACCCCTGGCTTTCCGCCTTCAGCCGGGGGATCACCCTAAGGAGCGCCCTGGCCAACGTCCCCCGTTGGATCGGCGAGGTCCTGGCCCTGCAGAAGGCGGGAAGGCTCAAGGGTAGCTTCGTCTTCAGCCACCGCCTCCCCCTGGAAGAGGCCCCCGAAGTACCGCCTCTTCCACGAGCGCCAGGCCAGCAAGGTGGCCCTGGTACCCTAAAACAAAACCGGCCGCCCGCGGGCGGCTTTCTTCCTCCGACTCCTTTAGTATACCACGGGTTGCCCGTATGTAAAGTGGTATGCAACAAAACCCGTCCGCGAAGGGGGTTCTAAGGGGTTGAGCGGGAAAGAGTAAAATCAATCCTATATAAGAACCGGTGCGTCTTGGGGTTTCCAGGCCGGCGCAAAGAAGCCTCTCAGAACCGAATGTGCTTTGGATCAAGGGCTCCTTCCCGCTTGGGGCTACCCTTAAAGGGGAAGGAGGCGGCCATGGCCCGGTACCTGGTGGTGGCCCACCGCGCGGCCAAGAGTCCGGTGCTGGCGACCAAGCTCAAGGAGCTCCAGGCCCAAGACCCAGAGGCCCGCTTCGTCCTCCTGGTTCCCGCGGTGCCCCCTCCCGGATGGGTCTACGAGGAGAACGAGGTGCGGCGCCGGGCCGAGGAGGAGGCGGAAGCGGCCAAGCGGGCCCTCGAGGCCCAGGGCATCCCCATAGAGGAGGCCAAGGCGGGGGATATCTCTCCCCTCCTTGCCCTAGAGGAGGAGCTCCTCGCCCACCCCGGGGCCTACCAGGCCATCGTCCTCGCCACCCTTCCCCCGGGGCTTTCCCGCTGGCTCCGGCTGGACGTCCACACCCGGGCGGAGCGCTTTGGCCTCCCCGTCATCCACGTGATGGCAGCCCTAGGCCCATTCTCATCCTCCGCCCGTATACTGCCCCCGTGCTGGGGCGCTACCTCTTAAGGGAGGTCCTCCTTCCCTACCTGGTGGGGGTTCTCCTTTTCGTCGCCCTTCTCACCTTTGACCTCCTCTCCAGCCTTTCCGGGGTCCTGTTGAGCCGGGGGGCGGGGGCGGAGGCCATCGCCCTCCTCGTCCTCTACCGCCTGCCCTGGACCCTGAGCCTCGCCCTCCCCCTGGGCCTGGTCTTCGCCGTCCTGGTGGGGCTTGCCCGCCTCGTCCGCCACTCGGAGCTGAAGGCGGCCTACGCCGCGGGGGTGCCCCCCTTGGCCCTTCTAAAGCCCCTTCTCCTCCTCTCCCTCCTGGTGAACCTCCTCAACCTTTTCAACCTGGCCGAGTTCAGGCCCAAAGCCTAGAGGCTTACGACGGGGCCCTCTCCCGCCTCCTCTACGGGGAAGGGGCCCAGGCGGGGTTCTCCGGCGGCAGGTCTACGCCCTGGAGGGGCTGGGGGTCTACTACGCCGAGGAGGTGCGCCCCGAGGTGGAGCAGAACCGCCTTTTCGGCCTCCGCGTGGTGGACGAAAAGGGCCGGGTCTACAGCGGCGGGGAAGGGGTCTGGGACCGGGAGGGGTGGCGGTTCAAGGGGTACGTGCTGGAGGCTTCCCGGGGGCTTAAGCCTTCCAGGGCATCCTCCCTTTCCCACCCTCTTCCGCCCCAAGGAAAGCCTGGGCTCCCGCGACCCTTACGACACCAGCACCCTAAAGGAGCTCTGGCAAAGGGGCAGGGTGGAGGCGGGGGCCCGCTTCGCCCTCCACCGCCGTCTGGCGGACGCCTGGGAGGGTTCCTCCTGGGGGTGAGCGCCGCCCTCCTGGGGCTCTCCCTAAAGGAGGCCTCCTGGGCCTTTCTGGGGGTGGTGCTCCTCATCTTCGGCTACTACGTCCTCTGGACCCTTTCCGCCCAGCTTGCCCGGTACGACGTAAGCCCCCTCCTGGCCTACCTGCCGGACCTCTTCTACGGGCTCTTGGCCTCTCTTCTCGCCTGGAGGCTACGGTGAAGACCCTGGACCGCTACCTCCTCAGGGAGGCCCTGGGCCTCTTCGCCGGGGGGCTGGCCGTCTTGGTCCTCCTCTTCCTGGCGGGGGCGGTCTACGAGGTCCTGGCCCCCCTGGTGGCCAAGGGGGCCGACCCCTACACCCTCCTTCTCTACCTCCTTTACCGCACCCCCGAGGCCCTGGTGCGGGGGGCCCCGGTGGCTACCTCTTCGCCCTCCTCCTCCTCCTCTCCCGCATGGCCGAGGACGCGGAGCTCAAGGCCCTCTTGGCCTTAGGGATCCGGCGGGAACGGGTCCTCCTGCCCTTTTTCCTCCTGGGAAGCGGCATCGCCCTGGCCGCCTTCCTCCTGGGGGAGAGCCTGGTGCCGCGGGCCTTGGCCCAGGGGCAGGACCTCCTCAGGCGGCAGGTGCTGGAAAGGCCAAGAGCCCTCCTCGCCCCGGGGGCCACCTTCCAGGACGCCCGGGGGAGGGTGGTCTACGTGGGGGAGGTGAGGGGGGAGGCCATCGGCAAGCTCCGGGTGCTCTCCCGGGAGGAGGTCCTCCTGGCGGAAAAGGGCCGCTTCCAGGGAGGGGTCTTGCGGGTGGAGGAGGGCCTACGGGTTACCTACGAAGGGGACAGGCCCCGCACCCTAACCCGCTTCCGGCGGGGGGAGCTGGTCCTTAAGGACCTCACCTTCGAACCTTGCAGAACCCGGCGAACCGCATGCCCCTCCTCGAGCTGAGGAAGGAGGTGGAAAGGCTGAGGGCCATGGGGGTGCGGGCGGGCCTCGAGGCCACCACCTACCACCGCCGCTTCGCCGAGCCCGCCTCGGCCCTGGTCTTCGCCCTCTTCGCCACCGGCCTCGCCTTCTACCTCTTGGGGGGAAGCCGGAGCCTGGGCTTGGTGGGGGTGGCGGTCCTCACCTTCTTCTACTACGCCACCTGGAGCGTGGGGCGCATCATGGGGGAGCAGAACGCCCTGAACCCGGTTCTCGCCGCCTGGGGGCCCAACCTCCTCTACGGGGTCCTGGGCCTTCTCCTCTTCCTGGGAGGGCGGCGGTGAGGTGGCTTCCCCTCCTCTTCCTTCTCCTCCTCCCCGCCCTGGCCCAGGAGAGGGTGCTGAAGGTGCTGGAGGCGGACCGGCTGGAGCTTCGGGAGGAGGTGGTGGTGCTCACGGGAAGCCCGGTGCGCCTGGAAAGGGACGGGGAGGCCTTGGAAGCGGAGCGGGTGGTCTACTTAAGGGAGAAAAGGCTCCTCCTCCTTTCGGGGAAGGTGCGCTACCGGGACCGGGAAGGGCGCCTCGTGGAGGCGGAAGAGCTTCAGGTGGACCTCTCCGACGAGAGCTTTGACGCCCTGGCGGTGCGCATAGAGGCCAAGGACCTCCTCCTCACCGGCCCCCTCTGCCAGCGGGCGGCGGGGGCCATCCTCCTGGAACAGGGCTACGCCACCCCGTGCGCCCAATGCGGCCAGGAGGTCCCCGACTACGCCTTCCGCGCCCGGGAGATCGTCCTCTACCCCGGGGACCGGGCGGTGGCCCGGGACGTGACCCTCCTAGTGGGGGAGAAGCCCGTCCTCACCCTGCCCGTCCTCCTCCTCTACCTCTCGGAGAGGAGGCCCCGGCTGGAAGTGGGCCAGGACCAGGGGGGCTTCTACCTCAAAGGGGCCCTCCCCTACGTGAGCGCGTTGGGCCTGGGCTACACCCTCCTCGGCTACTACCAGGGCCGGGGCTACGGCTTCGGCCTGGACCACTTCGGAACGGGCGAGGCCAAGGAACGCTACTTCTTCTACCACACCCCTCCCGACACCTTCCAGTACCGGGGGGAGTACGGCCTGAAGCGGGCGGAGTTTTCGGTCGCGGCCCTGGTGGAGCGGGACGACACCCGGGAAAAGCTCACCCGCTTCCGCCTCGAGGCCCTCTCCCCAGGGGCCCCGAGGCCCGAGGAGTGGCGCTACGCCCTAAGGCTCGAGGGCTTTCTGG
>BBBN01000133.1 GCA_001311585.1 Thermus sp. JCM 17653 | reverse complement strand
CGGTGGAGCGGGTCCTCAAGCGGGCCCGGGATCGGGTGGTGGGAAGGCTGGACTTCCGCAAGGGGTACGCCGTCCTCCTCCCCGACGAGCCCGGGCTCCCTGAACTCAGGCTCCTTCCTAAGGGGCTGGAGGGCCTAAAGCGGGGAAGCCGCATCGTGGCGGAGGTCCACTACGGCAAGCGCCCCTACGGGGAGTTTTTGGCGTACCTAGGGAGGGGGACGCCCCCGAGACGGAGACGGAGGCCGTCATCGCCAAGTACGGCCTCCGCGCCGAGTTCCCCGAGGAGGCCTTGAGGGAGGCCGAGGCCATTCCTCTGCAAATCCCCGAGGAGGAGCTTAGGCGGCGGGAGGACTTCCGGGGCCTTAAGGTCTTCACCATAGACGGGGTGGACGCCAAGGACTTTGACGACGCCATCCACGTGGAGCGCCTGCCCAAGGGCTACCGCATCGGGGTCCACATCGCCGACGTCTCCCACTACGTGAAGGAGGGAAGCCTCTTGGACCAGGAGGCCTTCCTAAGGGGCACCAGCGTCTACCTCCCGGGGCGGGTCCTCCCCATGCTTCCCGAGAGGCTTTCCAACGGGGTCTGCTCCTTGAAGCCGGGGGAGGACCGCCTGGTCCTCTCCGTTTTGGTGGACCTCACGGAGGACCTGAAGGTCAAGCGGGTGCGCTTCGCCGAAGGGGTCATAAGGAGCGTGGCCCGCCTTACCTACACCGAGGTGGAGGCCTTCGCCGAGGGGTTTGGCCTCCCGGAGGAGCACGCCTTCCTGGCCGAGGACCTCTCCCTTCTCCTGGAGCTCACCCAGAGGATGCGGAAGAAGCGCCTGGAACAAGGGGCTTTGGACTTCAGCTTTCCCGAGGTGAAGGTGGAGGTGGAGGAGGGGGTGCTCCACCTCATCCCCCAGGCGGAGCCCAGGGCCAGGAGCCTCATCGAGGAGCTCATGCTCCTCGCCAACCGCCTGGTGGCCGAGCACCTGGTGAGGAAGGGGCTTCCCGCCCTCTACCGGGTGCACGAGGAGCCCTTAGAGGAGGCCTACGAGAAGCTCCGCCTGGCCTTGGCCCGGCTGGGCTACACCCTCCCCGAGAAGGTCTCCTCCAAGGCCCTGCAACGGGTGCTCCTGGAGGCCAAGGGCCGCCCGGAGGAGCCCGTGGTGGCGGGCCTGGTGCTGCGCTCCCTGCGGCTTGCCCGCTACGCCGCCGAGAACCTGGGCCACTTCGGCCTGGCCATGGAGCACTACCTGCACTTCACGAGCCCCATCCGCCGCTACCCGGACCTGGTGGTCCACCGGGTGCTTCGGGCCGCCCTGAGGCGCACCCTTACGGAGAGGCGGAAGGAGCGCTGGGTGAAGGAGTTCCCCGCCATCGCCGACCACGCCTCGGAGATGGAGCGGAAGGCGGAGGCCGCCGAGCGGGAGCTCACCAAGTACTACATGGCCAAGTGGGCCGAGCTCCACCTGGGGGAGCGCTTTTTGGGGAAGGTCACCGGGGTGGCGAGCTTCGGGGCCTTCGTGACCCTGAAAAACGGGGTGGAGGGGCTGGTGCGCTCGAGGCTTGGGGCCTTACACCTACAGCGAGGAGGCCCTGGCCCTTCTAGGCCCCAAGGGGAAGCGGATCCGCCTGGGGGACGAGATGGAGGTGGTCATCCTCCGCAGCGACCCCAGGCTCCGGCAGATAGATCTGGTGCCCTATGTGGAAGAGGCTTCCACGAAGCCCAAGGGAAAGGAGGTGGACATGCGCAAGGTGGTAGGACCCCCTAAGGACAAGGCCCGGGACACCCGTCCCGAGCGGGCCACGGTGCACAGCGTCTATTTCGGCGAGTGGGCCCCCAAGGAGGCCCGGGAGGAAAACCGCCCGGTGAGAACCCGGGCCCGCAGGAAGCGGCGCCGCTAGAGGGCCAGGGTCCCCGCCCCCACCGCGCTTAAGGTGGGGGCCTCGAGGTCCAGGCGGTGGGCCAGGACCTTCCCCTTCCGCCCTCGGAGGAGGGGGAGGAGGCTTGCCACCACCTCCACCCCGTCTATGCGGGTGGGGTTGGCCCCGAGGAAGGCCAGGGCGGCCTCCGGCTCCCCTTCCGCAAGCCTTTGCAAAAAGCCCAGGTCCCGCCTCCTCGCCTCCTCCGCCAGGGGGCGGGTGAGGGGAGGGTCGCCGAAGCGGGGCCCCACGTGGGAGAGGTCCACGGCGAGGACCAAGAGGCCCGGGAAGTCCCGCATCGCCACCTTCAGGGCCTCCCCGAGCTCCAGGCTTCGCCTCCCCACCAGGAGGGGAAGGACCTTGGCCTCGGGGAACCGCCCCTTCAGGAAGAGGAGGGGAAGCTCCAGGCTGTGCTCCTCCCGGAAGGCCAGGGGGGTGTTGAAGAGCCCAAAGGGAAGGAGGGCGTCCAGGGCCTGAAGGGCGGGAAGGTCCGGCAGGGCGGGGCCGAAGGGGGTCTGGAAGGGCACGGGGAGGGCGGCGGCCTTCTCCTTCAGCGGCCTGTGGGCGACCCCCACCAGGTAGATGCGCTCAGGGGGCGGGGTCTTCTCCAGGACGGCCAGGGCCGCCCCGTAGACCTCGGGGACGCGGGAGGGCTCCAGGTGGGGCATGAGGAGGACCCGGGCTTCTTCGCCTTCCCCCGGGTGGCTCGCCCGGAAGGCCTCGAGGAAGGCCCGGGCCTCCCGCTCGCCCTCTGGGTAGGAGAGCCCGGCGAGGCGCATGGGCCGCTCCCGCCTTAGCCTTTCTTCCTCCTCCCTAAGCCTCGCCTCCACCTCCTCCGTGAGGAGGAGGCCCGCCTCCTCCAGGGCCTTCGCCAGGTCTTCCAGCTCCTTCCTCGGCACCAGGACCCCGTGGCGCTTGAACACCTCCTCCTGCACCTCCTCCAGGGTCCTCCCCTCCATGAGGGAGAGGAGGAGGAGCCCCCCTTCCGTGAGGGCCAGGGGCTTCTCGTAGACCCCGTAGGTCGGAGACCAGGAAGCCCCCCTCAATGGGGGTGATCTGGGGTTCCCGAAGCCTGAGCCTCCCTTCCACCCCTCCAATATAGGAGAAAGGCCCGGGCCTCCTCCTTGGTCCCCACCCGGCCCTCCGCCTGGGCCTCGAGGAGGGCCTGTAGGGCCCTTCCCACCTCGGGGCCTTCCCGGAGGCCCAGGAGGGCCATCACCTCCTCCCCGGAGAGGAGGGGCCTTTGCGGAAGGGGTTCTTGGAGGGCCTCCTGGTAGCTCCCCAGCACCTCCCAGGCCTCCCTTTCCACGCCCCGCGTGGCCAGGCGGTCCGCCGCCATCAGGTAGACCAGGTCGGGGAGGAGGTCCTGGCGCCTCAGGAAGAAGCGGCGCAGGGCCTTTTTCTCCTCGGGAAGGCGGTCCATGTGGCGGCGCACCAGGCCCGCCGCCCGCTCCACCGTCTCCTTGGGGAAGCGGAGCCAGGAGAGGCTGGCCCGGGCGATTTCGGTCCCCACCTCGGCGTGGCCCAGGAAGCGGAAGCGGCCCACCTCGAGGTCAAAGCGGCGGGTAAGGGGCTTGCCCACATCGTGGTAAAGGGCGGCGAGGCGGGCCTCCAGGGGGGCCTCGGGCCAAAGCCAGAGGAGGTGGAAGACCACGCTTAGGGTGTGCTCCCAGGCGGGAAGGTGGTGCACCCCCCCTGCTCCAGGCCCACGAGGAGGGCGAGCTCGGGGAGGTAGACCCCAAGGAGCCCCACCCTTTGCAAAAGGCGGAGGCCGAAGGCCGCCCTGGGGGAGAGGAGGAGCCCAAGGAGCTCTTCCTTCACCCGCTCCCGCGCGGGGAGAGCCTCGGGGTGGGCCTGGAGGAAGCGGGCGTGGCGGGCGAGGGCCCTTCGGCTTTCCTGGGGAAGCCCAAGCCCCAAAGAGGCGGCGAGGCGCACCCCCCGGAGGCTTCGCAGGTGGTCCTGGTAGAGGTTCTCCTCCCGCACGGGGACCAGGACCCGCCTTCTCAGGTCCTCCTCCACCCCCCTTAGGCCGAAGACGGCGCCCCGCCTCCAGAGGAGGGCGTTCATCCGGTAGTCCCGCCGGAGGAGGTCCTCCTCTGGGCTTCCTTCCAAGGGGATGAAGTCCAGGGTCCTTCCCCCCAGCACCAGGCGGTAGTGGCCCCGTTCGGGGTCCAGGGGAAAGAGGCTTCCCCCCAGGCGCCTTTGCGCCTCCCGGGCCGCCTTTTCCGGGTCAAGGGCGGCGTAGTCCAGGTCCTTTGGCCTCCTCCCCAGGAGGAGGTCCCGCACCGCCCCGCCCACGGGGAGGGCGTCCTTGGGGGTATAAAAGGGGAAGTCCATATGGGCCACGAGGCGAAGCACCCCATCATTATCGGCATCACCGGGAACATCGGCAGCGGCAAGAGCACCGTGGCCGCCCTCCTCAGGTCCTGGGGCTACCCCGTCTTGGACCTGGACGAGCTCGCCGCCCGGGCCCGGGAGAACAAGGAGGAGGAGCTCAAGCGCCTCTTCCCCGAGGCGGTGGTGGGGGGGAGGCTGGACCGGAGGGCCCTCGCCCGGCTCGTCTTTTCCGACCCGGAGAGGCTCAAGGCCCTCGAGGCCGTGGTCCACCCGGAGGTAAGGCGGCTTCTTATGGAGGAGCTTTCCCGCCTCCAGGCCCCCCTGGTCTTTCTGGAGATCCCCCTCCTCTTTGAGAAGGGGTGGGAGGGGAGGCTCCACGGGACCATCCTGGTGGCGGCCCCCTTGGAGGAGCGGGTGAGGCGGGTGATGGCGCGCTCGGGGCTATCCCGGGAGGAGGTCCTGGCCCGGGAGCGGGCCCAGATGCCCGAGGAGGAGAAGCGCAAGCGGGCCACCTGGGTCCTGGAGAACCGGGGAAGCCTGGAGGAGCTTCGGGAAGGGCTGCGAGGCCTCCTTGCGGAGATCCGGGCCCGTTTTGGGCTATCCTGAACCCATGCGCGCCGTGCTCATCTCGGGGGCGAGCCGGGGCATCGGGGAGGCCATCGCCCGGCTCCTCCACGCCCACGGTTACCCGGTGGGGCTTCTGGCCCGG
>BBBN01000132.1 GCA_001311585.1 Thermus sp. JCM 17653 | reverse complement strand
CGCCCCCGCCACCTCCTCCCCCCAGTGCTCGGCAAGCTGGGCCTGGATGGAGAAGAACACGTCCTCCACCTCCCCGTGAAGCTGGGGAGGGGGAGGGTGCGGAGTTCCCTTAGCGCGGCCACGGCCTCCCTGGCGTGGGGCAGGCCCAGGCGGGAAAGCTCCAGGGCGTAGGCGGTGAGGGCGTCAAAGAAGTGGGGCACCAAGGCCTCCCGGGCGAAGCGGTAGTGGCGGGCCAGGACAAAGCGGCGAAAGACCGCGTGCCAGCGCATGCCTTCATCCTACGGGGCCCAGCCTTGCCAAAAGGCGAGGGGCGTGTTAGCTTTGTACCAAGTCAACCTGGAAGGAGGCAAACATGAAGCGTAGGGAATTTCTGCAGAGGCTAGGCGTAGGGTCCTTGGCGGCTTTGGGCATGCCCTATTTCGCCAGCGCCCAGGCGAGGCCCGTAAAGCTCGCCATCCTCCTCCCCCTCACCGGCCCCTTCGCCTTCGCCGGCAACGCCGGGCGGGAGGGGTTCGTGGACGGGGTGGACTACGTGAACGAGGTTCTGGGGGGGATCGCCGGGCGGAAGCTGGAGCTCATCGTGGAGGACACGGGCTACGACGTGGCCAAGGGCACGGCCGCCTTCAACCGGGTCCTCTCCCGGGAACGGCCCGAGGAGCTCCTCTTCGTCTACGGGGACTCCACGGGTCTCTCCAAGGCCCTGGCCCCGGAGATCGCCCGGATCGGCCTCCCCTACTCCGCCACCAGCTTCGCCAACGAGCTCGCCGACCCCGAGAAGTACCCCACCATCTTCGTCTTCGGCCCCACCTACAACGACATGATGGAGGCCCTGCTGCGCCAGGTGCGCCTGCAGAAGGGCAAGGCCCGGATCGCCCTGGTCTACTCCAACACCGAGTTCGGCCGCGACCCCATCCCCTACGCCAAGGAAAGGGCCAAGGCCCTGGGCATGGAGGTGGTGCACGAGGAGGTAACGCCCCCCGCCTTCACCGACGCCACCCCCATCGTCCTCAACCTCCGCCGCGCCAACCCCGACTTCGTCCTCCTCCAGGGCTACGCCCTCTCCGCCGAGCCCCTCATCCTTAGGGCCGCAAGGGAGCAAGGCTTAGGGCCCAGTTCATGGGCACCTACTACTCCGCCGAGCTCGTCCTCATCCAGCGGGCGGGGCCCGCCGCCGAGGGCTTCACCGTCACCTACCACAACCCCTACTGGTACGACACCTTGGTGCCGGCGGTGGACGAGATGCGGAAGTTCCGCCAGAAGAAGGGCCGGGACACCTCCTACCGCCCCACCTACTACATGGGTAGCCTGGCCGTGGCCCTGGGGGTGGCCGAGGCCATGCGCCGCGCCGCCCAGGCGGGGAAGCTCACCCGGGCCGGGGTGGCGGAGTACCTGGAGAAGATCGGGGACTACAACGCCCTGGGCCTAACGCGGGGCTTCCAGTTCGTGAACCACCGCATCCCCTACACCAAACTCTACCGGGCGAGCGTCAAGGACGGGCGGTTCAACGCCATCACCGACTGGCTCAAGCTGGCCTAGACCCCCTCTTCGGCAGCCGGAGGCACCCTTGTCCGACCTCCTGCCCTACCTCATCGGCGGCCTGGCCAACGGGGCCCTTTACGGCTCCTGGCCCTGGGGTTTGTGTTGGTCTTCCGGGCCACCAGCGTGGTGAACTTCGCCATCGGGGAGTTCCTCCTGGTGGGGGCCTACCTCACCTACACCTTCGCCCTCCTCCTCCCCCTGCCCCTGGCCCTCCTCGCCGCCTTGCCCCTGGCCTTCCTCTTCGGCCTTCTGGTGGAGCGGGGCTTCGTGCGGCCTTTGCTCGGCCGGAGCGTGGTGGCGGTGATCATGGCCACCATCGGCCTCGCGGCGGCCCTGGACGGGGGGGTGCAGCTCCTCTGGGGGCCGGACCTCAAGTACCTCCCGGGGAGCCTCCCCGACTTGGGCTTTGAGGCGGGGGGCGTCTTCGTCCCCTCCCGGGCGGTGTGGAGCCTGCTTCTCGCCCTCCTCCTGGGGCTTGGCCTCCTCTGGTTCCTCAGGAAAAGCCGCTACGGGGTCTTGGTGCGGGCCATCTCCGAGCGGGAGGTGGCGGCCTTGGCCCTGGGCATCCCCACGGCCCGGATCCTGGCCGGGGTCTGGGGGCTTTCCGCCCTCCTCGCCACCTTGGCCGGGGCCCTCCTCGCCGTGGGGAGCGGGGTGGGGTACAACCTGGTTTTCTTTGGCCTCAAGGTCTTCCCCGTGGCCATCCTGGGGGGGTTAGACGCCGTGGGCGGGGCCTTGGCGGCGGGGTTTTTGCTGGGGGTCCTCGAGGCCCTCTCCCAGCGCTACCTGGAGGCCTACCTCCCGGGCTTCACCGAGGCCCTGCCCTTCGTGGTGGTCCTTCTGGTCCTCCTGCTTAAGCCCTACGGCCTCTTCGGCGAGCGCCAGATCGAGAGGGTGTGATGCTTTCCGTGGAGAACCTCAAGGTGGTCTACCGGGGGGTGATCCTGGCCCTGGACGGGGTTTCCCTGGAGGTAGGGGAGGGGGAGGCCGTGGCCCTCCTGGGCCCGAACGGGGCCGGGAAGAGCTCCCTGGTGCGGGCCATGGCCGGCCTTCTCCCCAAGTTTGAGGGCCGGGTCCTGGACGGGAAGGTGCGGCTCTTCGGCCAGGAGGCCACCCACCTGGACCCGGTGCGGATCTCCCAGATGGGCCTCACCGCCGTCCTCGAGGGCCGCCCCCTCTTCCGCTACCTGACCCCGGTGGAGAACCTGGTGGCCGCCGGCCACCGCCTCCCCCCAAGGGAGCTCAAGGAGGGGATGGAGGAGGTCTTCGCCCGCTTTCCCCGGCTCTACGAGCGCCGCCGCGAGCAGGCGGGCTACCTCTCGGGGGGCGAGCAGCAGATGCTCCTTTTGGGCATGGCCCTCCTCACAAGGCCGAGGCTTCTCGTGGTGGACGAGCCCTCCTTAGGCCTCGCCCCCAAGCTGGTGGAGGAGGTGATGCGGACCCTGGACGCCCTGAGGCGGGAAAAGGGGCTCTCCCTCCTTCTCGTGGAGCAGACGCCCGGGCCGCCCTCGGCGTCGTGGACCGGGTGTACGTGCTGGAGCGGGGCCGCGTGGTCTTCGAGGGGAGCGCCAAGGAGGCCATGGAGGACCAGGACGTGATGGAGTTCTACCTGGGCAAGGAGGAGGTGGGCTTCCGCCAGGCGAGGCGGTACCGGAGGAGGAAGCGGTGGGTGTGATCCTAAAGGCGCAGGACCTCCACCTCTCCTTCAAGGGGGTAAAGGCCCTCTCGGGGGTGGAGTTCTCCGTGAGCGAGGGGGAGTTCTTCGCCGTCATCGGCCCGAACGGCGCCGGGAAGACCACCCTTTTAAACGTCCTCTCCGGGGTGTACGAGCCGGATAAGGGAGAGGTGGCCTTCCTGGGCCAAAACCTGAAGGGGAAAAGCCCCCAGGAGAGGGCCCGCATGGGCCTGGGGCGCACCTTCCAAGGCCTGGAGATCTTCCGGGGGATGAGCGTTTTGGACAACGTCAAGCTGGGGGCGGAGCTCGCCCTCTCCACCTACCCCTCCTCCTTCCCAGGGCGGAGAGGGAGGGGCGCTTAAGGGCCTGGGCCGAGGAGGTCCTGGACTACCTCCACCTCTCCCCCTTCCGCCACGCCCCGGCGGGGATGCTCCCTTATGGCCTGCAGAAGCGGGTGGAGGTGGCCCGGGCCCTCGCGGGCCGGCCCAAGCTCCTCCTCCTGGACGAGCCCATGGCGGGCCTCGCCCTGGAGGAGAAGCAGGACCTGGCCCGCTTCCTCCTGGACGCCCGGGAGGAGTGGGGGGTGACCCTGCTTTGGGTGGAGCACGACCTAAGGGCCGTCTTGGAGCTTTCCGACCGGGTCCTGGTCCTCTCCTACGGGGAGGTCCTCTACTACGGCCCCCCCGAGGGGGTGCGCAAGGACCCCAAGGTGGTGGAGGCCTATCTGGGCCAGGCGTGAGGGAATATGCGGGGAACCCTTCTGGAATACCTCCATCGGCACGCCAAGGAGCGCCCCGAGGCCCCGGCTCCGGGTGAAGCGGCTTGGCGTCTGGCAGAAGACCTCCTGGGGGGAGCTTCTGGAGCGGGTCTTAAGCCTCGCCGGGGGGCTTTCCGCCCTGGGCCTTAAAGAGGGCGAGGTCCTCGCCATCCTCGGCCACAACGCCCCCGAGTGGGTGGAGGCGGAGCTCGCCGCCCAGGTCCTCGGAGCCCTTCCCATGGGCATCTACGCCGACGCCATGCCCGAGGAGGTGGGCTACTTCCTGGAGTTCACCGGGGCCAGGGGCATCGTGGTCTCCGACGAGGAGCAGCTGGACAAGGTCTACCCCCACCTCCACCTGGTGGACTTCGTCCTGGTGTGGGAGGAGGCGGGGATGAGCCGGCACTTCCGGGGGAAGGTCAGGCGCTTCAGCCAGGCCTTCGGGGACCCCAAGGTGGGGGAGGAGGCCCTAGGGCGGCGCCAGCCGGAGGAGACCGCCCTCCTCGCCCCCACCTCGGGCACCACGGGGCGGAGCAAGCTCGCCATGCTCTCCCACCAAAACCTCCTCGCCGGGCACGAGGCGGTGGGGAAGGCCCTGGGCTTCCAGAAGGGGGCCTGGGTCTTTAGCTACCTGCCCCTTCCCTGGATCGGGGAGCAGATGCTCACCGTGGTGCAGGGCCTGGTGGAGGGCTCCACCGTCCACTTCCCCGAGGACCCCACCACGCTGCGGGAGGACCTCAAGGAGGTCCAGCCCGACTTCTTCCTGGCCCCGCCCAGGCTTTGGGAGGAGATGGCGAGCTTCATCCAAAGCCGGATGGCGGACGCCGACCCCATCAAGGCCTTCTTCTACCGGGTAGGGATGGGGGCCCTCCTGGAGGGGGCGAGCCGGGAGTTCAGGGGGGAAAGGGTAGGGGTCTGGCTCAACCTCAAGCGGGCCCTCTTTTACCCCCTCATCGCTAGGCCCCTCAGGGCCAGGCTCGGCCTCGCCGCCTGCCGCATCGCCGTCACCGGCGGGGCGCCCTTGGGGCCCGAG
>BBBN01000131.1 GCA_001311585.1 Thermus sp. JCM 17653 | reverse complement strand
GGAGGCCCACGTGGAGGCCTTCTGGCCCTACCTGGAGGCCCTGGCCCCGGAGGGGGCGGCCTGGTCCACGCCGGAGGACCAGGAGCTGGCCACTACGCCAAGATGGTGCACAACGCCGTGGAATACGGCCTCATGGAGCCTACGCCGAGGGGGTGGAGCTCCTCGCCGCCGGGAAGGAGCTGGGGATTGACCCCGCCAAGGTGGTCTCAAGCTGGAGGCAGGGGACGATCGTCCGCGGCTTCCTCCTGGACCTTCTGGCCGAGGTGCTGCGGGAGGGGGTGGAGGGCATTGCCCCGGTGGTGGCCGAGACGGGGGAGGCCCGCTGGGCCCTCATGGAGGCCCTGGAAAGACGCATGAGCCTCCCCGCCATCGCCCAGGCCCTCTTCGCCCGGCTGGAAAGCCAGGACCGGGAGGGGCTGCGCTACCGGGTCCTCGCCGCCCTCCGCCACGCCTTCGGTGGGCACGGGGTAGTGCGGGAAGGAGGGGAAGGGTGAGGGCAAGGCAAGCCAGCGTGGCGCACATGACCGTGGAAGCTTACCCCACCCGTCTCCAGGCCATCGAGGCCGCCCTGGCCTGGCTCCTGGACCGCCTGGTCCACACGGCGAGCGGCGTCCTGGCGGGCGGGGAAACCCCCCTTCCCCTCTACCGGGCTCCGGGGGGTGCGGTTTTCCACCACCCTCGTCCTCTCCGACGAGCGCTGGCTTCCGCCGGGAGACCCCGGGACCAACCTCCGCCCGGGTGGCCGAGGCCCTGGGTCCCAGGGCGGACCGCCTCCTCCCCTTCCCCCTGGGCCTCCCTCCGGAGGAGGCCCAGAGGCGGATGGAGGCCCGGGTGGAGGGGCTCCTTCCCTTCGGCTTCGCCCTCCTCGGGGTGGGAGAGGACGGGCACACGGCAAGCCTCTTTCCGGGCCACCCCGCCCTGGAAAGCCCCCGCCTGGTGGAGGTGGTGCGGAACAGCCCCAAGCCTCCGCCCCTCCGCCTCACCCTCACCCCCAAGGCCCTCTCCACCGCGAAGGAGGTGGTCTTCCTCGCCCTGGGGGAGGAGAAACGGGAGGCGGTGAGGCGCCTCCTCCTCGGAGAGGACCTTCCGCCGAGACGGATCGCCGCGCCTAAGGTGCGGCTCATCACCGACCAGGAGGTCTGAATGGAAGCTTTTGGAAAACCCGGCATCCCCCCCACCTGGGCCAGTAGCGACAAGGACCGGGTGGGGACCGCCCTGGGGACGAGCCGCCTCTGGTTCACCCTGGGGCACGGCATCCTGAACGAGGTCTTCTGGCCGAGCGTGGGCCGCCCCCAGATCCGCGACCTGGGGTTCATCGTGGCCCGGGAAGGCTTCTGGGCGGAGGTGAAGCGGGTGGCCCGCTACCGGATCCTGGAGGAGGACCCCGCCTCCCCCCTGGTGGAGGTGGTGCACGAGGGGGAGGGGTACCGCCTCCACCTCGCCCTCGTCCCCGACCCCAGGAGGGATGCGCTCCTCATCGGTTTCCGCCTCGAGGGAGAAGGCTTCCGCCTCTACCCCCTCCTGGCCCCGCACCTGGGGGGAAGCGGGTGGGGCAACACCGCCTGGGTGGAGGAAGGGGTCCTTCTGGCCCAGAAGGGAGAAGAGGCCCTGGCCCTCGTGGGCCCCTTCGCCCGGGGAAGCGCCGGGTACGTGGGCTTCTCTGACGGCTGGCAGGACTTCACCCAAAACGGGGCCATGACCTGGACCTTTTCCCGGGCCGAGGAGGGGAACGTGGCCCTCATGGGGGAGGTGCTGGAGGCCAAGGGAACCCTGGCCCTGGCCTTCGCCCTCACGCCGGAAGGGGCTAAGGCCCTGGCGAAAAGTGCCCTGGCCGAGGGGTTGGAGGGGGTGCGGAAGCGGGTGGAGGCCCTGTGGCGAAGGGAGGTAGGGGACGAGGAGCTAAGCGCCCACACGTCCGTTTCGCAACACGAGATGCCCGAACTAGGGCCGGGAGGAGGCCTTTTCGGGGTCCCCGCCGCAGCGAAAGCCGCGGTAGGGTACTTAAAGGACCCTGACCCCGAGCTGGAGGCCCTCGCCCGGCGCTCCTTCCTGGTCCTCAAGGCCCACGAGGACCGCACCTATCCCGGGGCCCTGGTGGCGAGCCTCTCGGTCCCTTGGGGCAACACCCGGGACGACCGCGGGGGGTACCACCTGGTCTGGACCCGGGACGCGGTGGAGGCGGCCTTCGCCTACCTGGCCCTAGGGCGAGAAGAGGAGGTCCGCACCGTCCTTGCCTATCTGGCAGCTACTCAGGAACAAGACGGGCACTGGCCCCAGAACTTCTTCCCAGAAGGCCGTCCTTACTGGCAGGGAATCCAGCTGGACGAGACGGCCCTGCCCGTTCTCTTGGTAGCGGCCCTAAAGGAACGGGGTGGGCTGAACGGGGCCTTTCCCCTAGAGACCGCTCGCACCCTGGTGCGGCGGGCAGCAGGCTTCCTGGCCCGGGAAGGACCGGTGAGCCCCCAGGACCGCTGGGAGGAGAACCCGGGGCTTTCCCCCTTCACCCTGGCCACCACCATCGCCGCCCTGGCGGCGGCCGCCCTCTACGGCTTTCTGGAGGGGGAGGAGGCGGAGTACGCCCTCTCCCTGGCCGACTGTTGGAACGCCCGCGTGGAGGAGTGGACCTATGTGGAAGGCACGGGGCTGGATCGCTCCCACGGCACTCGAGGCCACTACGTGAGGATCGCCCCTCCCGGGCCCCTGGGTCCCCGGGGCCGGGTAGAGGTCAAGAACCGGACGGGGGTGAGCCTCGAGCCCGCCGCCCTGGTGGGGCTGGAGTTCCTGGCCCTCCTCCGCCTGGGCCTGAGGCCTCCCCAGGACCCCCGCCTCCAGGACTCCCTCCGGCTGGCCGACGCCCTCCTGCGGGTGGAAACCCCCACGGGGCTTTTCTACCACCGCTACCCGGAGGACGGGTACGGGGAGCACGAGGACGGCCACCCCTTTGACGGCACGGGGAAGGGCCGGGCCTGGCCCCTCCTTACCGGGGAGCGGGGGATGGCCGCCTTCCTCCTGGGGGAGGACCCCCTGCTACCTCCGCTCCATGGCGGGGGGGACGGGGAGAGGAGGGCTCATCCCCGAGCAGGTGTGGGACGACGCCCCCATCCCCGAGCGGAACCTCTTCCCGGGGAAGCCCACGGGAAGCGCCCAGCCCCTCGTCTGGGCCCACGCCGAGTACCTGAAGCTCTACCTGGCCTGGACCCGGGGAAGGGGGCCCGTGGAGCGCCTGGGAAGGGTGGCGGAGCGCTACCTCTCGGGGAGAGGAACGCCCCGAGTGCGCCACTTCCGGCGGGAAGTGCCCCTTGAAGCCCTCGCCCCCGGGGAGCGGCTCCTCGTGGAGGAGCGCAGGCCCTTCGTCCTCCACCTGGGGTATGACGGCTGGAAGGGCATGAGGGACGTGGAGAGCGAGCCACTTCCCTTCGGCCTCCACGGGGTGCTGGTGGACCCGGAAGACCACGAAACCCTGGAGTTCACCCTCTTCTACCCCGAGGAAGGCCACTGGGAGGGAAAGGACTACCGGGTACGCCGGAGGTGAAGGATGGAGCGGGAAGACCCCAAAGTGCAGAAGGAGCGGCGCCTCATGCTCACCCTGATCGGCACCAGCGTGGGCTTCGCCACCCTCTCGGCCCTGCTGGTGGCCAAGGACCTCATCCCCAAGCCGAGCCAAAGCCCCGACCGGCTCCCTCCCCAGGTGGGGGACGTCCTGGTCCACGCCACCGGGCACACCCAGGGGCAGCCCCTGGACCCCACCGCCTTACCCCTGGGAGGGCCGCCCCTCCTGGCCTACCCCATGGACCCCAAGACCAAGGTGGTGCGGAGCGGCAACGCCAAGAGCACCCTCCTCGTCCTCCGCCTGGACCCCAAGCGCCTCGCCCCGGAGGTGGCCCGCTACGCAGCCGGTGAGGTGGTGGTCTATTCGGCGGTCTGCACCCACCTGGGGTGCATCGTGAGCCTCTGGCACCAGCAGGGGATCATGCAGTGCCCCTGCCACGGGGGGGAGTACGACCCCTACACCGACCGGGTGGTGGCGGGCCCGCCCCCGAGGCCTCTTCCCCTCCTCCCCGTGAAGGCCGAGGAGGGAAGGCTCGTGGTGGCGGGGCCCTTCACGGGCCCCGTGGGCGTGGTGGGTTAGGCTCAGGGCGTGAGCTTCCTGGTCTTCGCTCTCCTCGTCTTCCTGGGAAGCGCCCTCGCGGGCCTCGTGGGGGCCCTCACTGGGCTTGGCGGGGGTGTGCTCCTCGTGCCCATGCTGGTCCTCCTCTTCGGCGTGGACCTGAAGCTCGCCCTGGGGGCCTCCCTGGTCTCGGTGATCGCCACGAGCAGCGGGGCGGCGGCGGCCTACGTGCGGGAGGGGTTCACCAACCTCCGCATCGGCATGCTTCTGGAGGTGGCCACCACCCTGGGGGCGGTGGCCGGGGCCACCCTCACCGCGATACTCCCCCACCGCCTCGTGGCGGGGGTCTTCGGCCTGGTCCTCCTCCACGCCGCCTACACCGGCCTTAGGAACCTGGACCAGGACGCCCAAGCGGAGCCAGGCCCCTCGGATCCATTGGCCCTGAGGCTCCGCCTCGAGGGCGCCTACCCCGGGCCCAAGGACCCCGTTTCCTACCGGGTGCACCGGGTCCTCCCGGGCTTCGCCCTTATGGGCCTCGCCGGGGTTCTCTCGGGGCTTTTGGGCATCGGCTCGGGGGCGGTGAAGGTCCTGGCCATGGACCGGGTCATGGGCCTCCCCTACAAGGTTTCCACCACCACCTCCAACTTCATGATCGGGGTGACGGCGGCGGCCAGCGCGGGGATCTACCTGAAAAACGGCTTCATCCACCCCGACCTGGCCTTTCCGGTGATGCTCGGCGTGCTCCTCGGGGCCCTCCTCGGGGCCCGGGCCCTCCCTGGGGCCCGGGTGGGCAGGCTGCGGACCCTCTTCGTGGGGGTGGTGGCCCTGCTCGGGGTAGAGATGCTGATCCAGGGTCTCCGGGGGTAAGGGATGGCGGCCCTCCTTAGCCTGGTGCTCCGCGGCGGCGTCCTCTTGGCGGCC
>BBBN01000130.1 GCA_001311585.1 Thermus sp. JCM 17653 | reverse complement strand
CACCCCCACCCCCACCACCTTCGGGGGAAGGGCCAGGGGAAGGTTCCCCAGGTTAACCACCCGCACCTGGACCTCCCCCACCTCCCCCGGGGCGATCTCGGGAGAGGAAAGGGGCTGGAGGAAGGCCCGCTCCAAGCCCTTGACCCGAAAGGGGTAGGTGGCCTCGCCAAAGCCCACGGGGTAGACCCCCGGGGGAACCTGGGGGACCCGCACGGAGAGGACCACCACCCCGTCCAGAGCCTCCGGGGCGAGCACCGGCACGAAGCCTTGGGGCAAGCGAACCTCCCCCTGGCCGCGGAAAACCAGGGTCACCACCTCCCCCGGGGCACCCTCCAAGGGCGTGAGGGGGGCTGCCAGGGCCAGGCTAGCGAAGGTCCAAACGAGCGCGAACCGCATAGGCCTTCACCCCATCATCCAAAAAGACCAGGACCTGGTAAGCACCGGGAGAAAGCCGGGGGAGGGGAACGGAGAGGAACTTGGGGTTTTCCGGGAGGAAGGTGTAGGTGCCCAAGAACCCTTCCCCCACGATCCCTCCCTGGCCCACCACCTGGTAACGGACCAGGGGGCGGTAGTAGCGGTTCCCCTTGTTCTCCCCCAGGAGGAGGAGCTTCCCCTCCTCCACCCGGCTTTCCCGAAAGCGCACCGCGGGCTCTCCCCCGTGGCTTGCCATGACCAAAACCGCGTAGCGCTGGATCAGGCGGACCCCCACGGCCACCTCTCCCCCACCTCCTTGGGGAGCGAAGGCCTCGGGGGTGAGGAGGAGGTAGGCGTACCGGGTGCCCTCCAGGTCGGCGGGAGCCCGCACCTGGAGGCGGAGGAAAGCCTTGCCCTTGGCCGGTACCAGCACCTCGGAGGCGGGCAGGACCAAGTGGTCGGCGAGGCTTCTGGGCAGGGTGCCTGGGGGCAGGAAACCCTCCCCTTCCCGGTAGTCCGCCACCTCCACCCTCACCCTCAAGGCCTCGTCTCCCTCGTTCCGCAGGGTGAGGGCCAGGGCCGCCTCCCCTCCCGGGGAAAGCTCCAAGGCCTGGACCAGGTCGTCCTCCACCAGCAGGCCCTGGGCCAGGGCCAAGCCTACAAAACCCCAAAGGGCCAACCAACGGCGCATCAACGCACCTCCAAGAAAAGGTTCAGGCGTTTCGCCCAGAGCGGTACTCCGTGCGGGTGGCCAGCTGGACGTTGTAACGGGGGTCCCCGGGGTTTTCCGGGTCGGAAAGCTCCAGCCACAAGGCGTAGGTACCGGCTCCCCCGGGGCCTGGACGGAGAAGTCGTAATGGGCCTCTTTCCCGGCGGGCGGGCCAAAGAAGGCGGGCTCGAGGACCCGCCTCACCTCGGCTCCATCCCCCTCCCGTACGAAGACCAAGGCCAGGGCCTTAGGGTTGTAGAGGGAGCCGAAACCCTCGTTGGCCATGTAGAGGCTTAGGGTAAACCTCTGGTGGGGCCCAAGGAGGCCGCGGGAGATCTCCGCCCGGCGCAGGTGAAGCCGATAGCCCAGCCGGGCCTTGAGGACCTCCAGGAGGGTGCTCCCGCCGTAAGGGGTCCGGCCCAGCCAGTTGAGGAAGTCCGGGTGGTAGACCAGGTTGAGCACGCTCACCCGGTAGTCCCGGAAGTAGCGGTAGACGTAGGCGGCCGGGTCCTCCCCAGGAGGCACGTAAGGGGTAGAGGTGCAGCTCTCCCCCCCCATGACCGTGAAGAGGTTGTCTTCCTTCCAATAGGCCCTCTCCAAATCCTGCCTTGGCCCTGGGTCGTAGTAAAAGGTGCCGTAGTCGTTGGGAGAGGAGAGGATGCAGTCGTGGTGGGCCCCCAGGCGGGCCTTCAGGGTGGACCCGTGAGCCTCTTCCGGGGCGAGGGGAGTGAAAAAGCCAGGGGCGGGGTAGGTGCCCCTAGGCCCCCCCGCTTCCAGCTCCAGGAGCTTAGCCTTGGCCATGGGGTAGCGAACGGCCACCAGCTTCCCCGGGATCTCATTTAGGAGGGCCTGGACGATCTCCAGGGTATCTGGGTTAGGGAGCTTGCGGTCGTAGTTCAGGCTACCGCAACGGGGTTGGTACCCTTCGCTATAGCCCGGTAGGGGGTCCATGAGGGCCTCTTCGGGGCTTGCGGAGTGCCACTCGCCCCAAGGGCCGATGAGGCCCGCTTCCAGGTAGGCGATGACCCCCCGGTGGTCCCGGAGCACCGGGCCCAGCTGGGCCAGGTGGGCGAGGATGCGCTCCTTGGGGGGGTCGCAGTAGACAGGCCCCCCGGAACGGTTCTCGTCGGGGCGATAGGCGAAGCGGAGGACGAGCTTGACCCCGGCGACTTTAGCGCTTTTCAGGTCCTGAGCCAGCTGTTGGAGAAAGCTTGAGGGTAGGGTATCCTGCCCGGCGAAGGCGTGGAGGTAATAGGTGCGGCGGATGACCCGCACCTCAAACCCCTTGGCCTGGGCCCTCGCCACCAGGGCGCTGGCGTCCAAGCGGGGCTCATCGGGGTAGTAGCTGTCCCCGGCGAAGCCCCGCTCCGGGTTCGGCACCTCGAAGGTGGCCGGGAGGAAGTCAAAGGCAAGTTCTCTTCCCGGGGACATAAGCCGCCCAAGGAGCTGGAGCTTTTCGTGGACCGGGGTCTGCCAGTCCTCCTGGAGAAGCCCCCCCGTGTCCCCCGAGTTGGGGTTGAAGGCCACGTAGAACCAAACCTTCACCCCCTTGGTCTTTAGGTAGTCCACGAAGGCGTCCTGCCAAACCTGGTCCTGCCCGGCGTAGATCCCGCCGAACTCCCCGATGCCCCAAGGAAGCCCCCGCCCCGAGAGGTGGCCGAAGTGGGTGTCCCAGATGGCGGACATGTTGGCGGGGAAGGCAGGGTCCGAAAAGTAAGGCTGGCTCGCCACCGCAGGGCCGTAGACGTGGGCAGGTAGAGGAGGCGGTCCCCCAGGCCCAGGTCATCGGCGGCCTCGGAGAGGTTCCCGCCCCAGAAGGCGGGGTAGCCCCCGTTGGGGGAACGGTTCCCCACCCCCTCCACCGCCACCAGCACCTTGGGGTTCTCCCCCAAAACCGCCCTGGCCCCCTCCTGGGCCAAGGCCTTCCACTCCGCCCAGGTGAGGTCGTAGGGCTCGTTGAAGAGGTCTATCCCGAAGACGTTGGGAAACTCCAAGGAAAGCCGGGCAAGCCGCCTCAGGTCGGCGAGCCAGTCGTCCTTGGTGTACCCCTGGCTAGGGTCGAAGGGCTTCCCGGGAAGACTTCCCCCGATGAGGTCGCACCGGAAGGTGTGCAGGTCCAGGAGGACGTAAAGCCCCAGGCCCTGGGCCTTCTCCAGAACGTAGCGGAGCCCCGCCAGGGGCGAGGTGGGGTAGCCCGGTCGCCCGTTTGGGCCCAGGAAGCGGGGGCGCCCCGGTCGCGAAGAACCTCGGGGGCCACGGGCAGGCGCAAGGCGTTGAAGCCCCACCCCTTCACCTGGGCCAGAAAGTCAGCCACGCTCCGCCCCGACCAGAGGCCGTGGGGGGCGCGGTCGCAGGTTTCTAGGCCGAACCAGTTCACCCCGTAGAGGGGGAGGGGCACCCCGTCCTTGTAGACCCCATCGGGGCGGGCGGCGTAGAGGGGCTGCGGGGAACCCGAAGAAGGGGGGCTCGGGGAACCGGCGCACCCAGACAGGGCCAGGAGCAGGAGGAAGGCGAGAAGCCTCATTCTTCCTCCTCCACCGCCAAGCCGAGGGTGTAGCGGGTGGGGAGGTCCAGGAGCGCTTCAGCCCTCGGCCTCGAGGCGGTACAGCCCCCCAGGCCCGGTGCCCTTGGGGTCGGTGCTGGTCACCAGGTAGAGAACGCCCTTGACCAAGTCCACCCCCCAGGGGTCGGGAAGCCCTTTGGCCAACACCTGGGCGAAACGGTCCAAGTTCTGGGGCTCGGGCACGTCAAGGAGAGCGCTTAGGGGCACCCGCACCAGGCGGCCATCCCCGTCCTTGCTCCCCGTGAGGTAGAGGAAGCCATCCGGTCCGAGGGCCATCCCCCGGATGGGGTTTAGGGTCTCGGGAAGGGCGAAGGCGGAGCGAAGGGACAAGGAACCGGGGTCCAAGAGGAGCACATACCCCCAGGTGGTCGCCACGAAAAGCCGCCCCTCGGTGGCCAGGAGGGTCTGGGGATAGCCGAAGGTTTGAGGGAAGGGCTGGCGCGAAAGGGGCTCTTCCCCCTCGGGCCCGTAGACCAGGAGCTCGGGCTTCCCCCGAACCTGCCCCGACCAGTCCACGGCGCTGGAGGCCACGTACACCTTCCCCGAGCGCACCGCCACCCCCATGGGGTAGTGGGCCCCCTTGAGGATGCGGAGGGCCTTGCCCTCCCGGCTCAGCTCCACCACCCGGCCTGCGGGCTGAGGGGCATCGGGCCGTCCCACGTACTCCGCCACGTAGACCTTGCCTCCCCCGTAAGCCACGCTCCAAGCTGCTGGAACCCGCTCCAGGAACCCACTACCCGCGGGCCCTCGAGGTCCAGGAGGACCACGGAGCTGTTGCCGGCGTTCCCCACGTAGGCCCGCTGCCCGAGGGAAAGGCCCAAGGACAAAACCGCCAAAACCCACGCAACCGTCCTAAAGGTCCTCTTCATGGCTTACCTCCTTCTGCGCTTACCAGCTCCTGGGCCCAAAGGGCCGCGTAGAGAGCCACATCCCCCAGCGAAGCCACCACCTCTAGGCCCCGCCTCGAGGCCGCATCCAGGAAACGCTCCACCACCAGGGCACTCTCGAAGACGCTGCCCCAGAGGGCCACCTTGTGGGTCCCAAGCCTCCGGCAGAGGGCCTGGGCCAAGAGGGAGAGCTCCTCCGCCGCTTCCTCGAGGATCCGGCGGGCGGCCCCGTCGCCCTCCCGGGCCAGCCGGTCCACCTCCTTGGCCAGGGCAGCCACCCGGCGCGGAGCTGACGGGGGTCCTCCTCCAGATAACCCAGAAGCCCTAAAAGGCTCTCCTTCCCATAAAGGCGGGTAGCCCCTGCAGGGCCGTGGGGGCCTCCCGGCCGTCCTCGGCCCGGCTCGCCCGGTTCAAGGCCCTCAGGCCGATCCAGTAGCGCTCCCCTCGTCCCCGAAGAGGGG
>BBBN01000129.1 GCA_001311585.1 Thermus sp. JCM 17653 | reverse complement strand
CGCCACCCCGGCGGCCATCGCCGTGGCCACGGGGCGGGCGGCCCAGATGGGCCTCCTCTTCCGCAAGGGAACGGCCCTCGAGGCCCTGGCCCGGGCGGACACCGTGGTCCTGGACAAGACCGGGACCCTCACCAAGGGGAAGCCCACCCTGGTCAAGGTTCTCCCCTTCGGCCTTTCCCGGGAGGAGGCCCTAAGGCTTGCCGCCGCCCTGGAAAGGGGAAGCGAACACCCCCTGGCCAAGGCGGTGCTGGAGGCGGCGAAGGGCCTGCCCCAGGCCCAAGCGGAGGAGGTGCGGGCCTTCCCGGGGAGGGGGTGGAGGGCCGGATGGAAGGAAGGCGCCTCCACCTGGGAGGCCCCGCCCTCATGGAGCGCCTGGGCGTGCCCCTTCCCGAGGAGGCCAAGGCCCTCCCCGAGGAAGGGTACACCCCCCTCTACCTGGCGGAGGAAGGCCGCCTTCTCGCCGCCTTCGCCGTCTTTGACCCCCCAAGGCCCGAGGCCCAGGGGGTGGCGGCGGCCCTGAAAGCCTGGGCCTGAAGCTCGTCCTCCTCACCGGGGACCACCCCGCCCCGGCCCGGCGGGTGGCGGAAGCCCTGGGCATCGACGAGGTCCTCGCCGGGGTGAGGCCCGAAGGAAAGGTGAAGGCCATTCGGAAGCTCCAGGCCGAGGGGCGGAAGGTGGTCTTCGTGGGAGACGGCATCAACGACGCCGCCGCCTTAGCCCAGGCCGACGTGGGCCTCGCCATGGGGAGCGGCACGGACATCGCCCTCGAGGCCGGGGACGTGGTCCTCCTCACCCCTGACCTTTGGGGGGTGGTAAACGCGGTCCGGCTCGCGAGGCGCACCTTGCGCACCATCTACCTCAACTTCTTCTGGGCCTACGCTACAACCTGGTCCTCATCCCCGTGGCCGCGGGGGCGCTTTACCCCTTCACCGGCCTCCTCCTCAACCCCATGCTGGCCGCGGCGGCCATGAGCCTCAGTAGCCTCTTCGTCCTCACCAACTCCCTGAGGCTACGGGGTTTCCGGCCCCAAGGCTTTACTGGGGCTTAACCCAACCGAGCTAAGGTAACCCTCGGAGGTGATGGGCATGTGGTGGTGCGGAAGCGGCTGGTACCTGGGCTGGTGGGGGCCCCTCTTCGGCCTCCTCTGGTTCGTCCTCCTGGGCCTCTTCGTCTACTGGCTCGTCCGGTACCTGGCCCCGGAAAGGCGGGACCGGGCCCTGGAGGTTTTGAGGGAGCGGTACGCCCGGGGGGAGATAGACAAGGAGACCTTTGAGCGCATGAAGCGGGACCTCGCCTAAGCGCCCGCCCATGGAGGCAGGGCGTAAACTTAGGGCATGGAGCTAAGCGCCCTAAGGGAGGATTTCCCCCTCCTCGCCCAGCGCCCGGAGCTCGTCTACCTGGACTCCGCCGCCACGAGCCAGAAGCCCAAACGGGTCATAGAGGCCCTAAGGCGCTACTACGAGACCTTGAACGCCAACGTCCACCGGGGCGCCTACTGGCTTTCCGCCGAGGCCACCGAGGCCTACGAGGAGGCCCGTAGGCGCCTAGCCCGCTTCCTCAACGCCGAGCCCCAGGAGATCGTCTTCGTGCGCAACACCACCGAGGCCATGAACCTGGTGGCCTACGCCTGGGGCCTAAGGAACCTCAGGGAGGGGGACGAGGTCCTGGTCACGGAGATGGAGCACCACGCGGGCCTCGTCCCCTGGCACCTGGTGGCGGGCCTCAAGGGGGCCAGGGTGAAGGCCATCCCCCTCACCGAGGAGGGGCGGCTGGACCTGAGCGCTTTGGACGACCTCCTCACGGAAAGGACCAAGGCGGTCTCCCTGGTCCACATGTCCAACGTCCTCGGCACCATCAACCCCGTGGCCGAGATCGCCAAGAGGGCCAAGGAAGCGGGGGCGTTGGTGGTGGTGGACGGGGCCCAGTCCGCCCCCCACCTCCCCGTGGACGTGAAGGCCCTGGGGGCCGACTTCTTCGCCCTCTCCGGGCACAAGATGCTGGGGCCCACGGGGGCCGGGGTCCTTTGGGGGCGGTACGAGGTCCTGGAGGGGATGATGCCCTTCCTGGGAGGCGGGGAGATGATCCGCGAGGTCCACGTGGACCGCTCCACCTACGCCCCCCCGCCCCAGCGCTTTGAGGCGGGCACGCCCCCCATCGCCGAGGCCATCGCCTTGGGGGAGGCGGCCTGCTACCTCATGGAGGTGGGGATGGAAAGGGTCTTCGCCCACGACCGGGCCCTTCTGGAGTACGCCCTAAAGCGCCTGGAGGAGGTCCCGCACCTCCGGGTCTACGGGCCTAGGGGACTGGACCGGGGCGGGGTCATCCCCTTCACCTTAGGCCGCCTCCACGCCCACGACCTCGCCACCTTCCTGGACCAGGAGGGGATCGCCGTGCGCGCCGGGCACCACTGCGCCCAGCCCCTGCACCGGAAGCTCGGCCTTGCGGCCACCGCCCGGGCGAGCTTTTACCTCTACAACACCAAGGAGGAGGTGGACCGCTTTGTGGAAGCCCTTCTAAGGATAGAGGCCAAGTACCGGGCCTGGCTATAATGGACCAATGAGCGTCCTTGACGAGCTTTACCGGGAGATCCTCCTGGACCACTACCAGAGCCCCAGGAACTTCGGGGCCCTGCCCCAGGCCACCAAGCAGGCCGGGGGGATGAACCCCTCCTGCGGGGACCAGGTGGAGGTGATGGTGCTCCTGGAAGGGGACACCATCGCCGACATCCGCTTCCAAGGCCAGGGTTGCGCCATCAGCACCGCAAGCGCCTCCCTCATGACCGAGGCGGTGAAGGGGAAGAAGGTGGAAGAGGCCCTGGAGCTTTCCCGGAAGTTCCAGGCCATGGTGGTGGAGGGCGCCCCCCCGGACCCCTCCTTGGGCGACCTCCTCGCCTTCCAGGGGGTGGCCAAGCTCCCCGCCCGGGTGAAGTGCGCCACCCTGGCCTGGCACGCCCTGGAGGAGGCCTTAAAGTGAAGCGCTACCCAGCCCACAAGGTGACGCCCCTCCTGGTAGCGCACCCCGACCTCATGGAGCCTGGAAGGAAGCCGCCAAGGAGGGGAAGATCCGGGCCAGGACCCTGGGCAAGGAGAACGTGGTCATCGTGGAGGACCCGGGCCTCATCGCCCGCCTCGAGGCCCTGGGCCTCAAGGGCGAAGCCGTGGTGGAGGAAGCATGAAGGGCGTGGTCTTTCTGCACGCCTTCCCCTATAGCCCCAGGATGTGGAGAAGGAGGTGGCCCTTCTCAAGACCCGCCTCCCCGTCCTCGCCCCCCACTACCTGGGGCTCCCTTTGGGAGAGGCCGCGGGGAAGGTGCTCCGGGAAATGGAGGAAGCGGGGCTGGAGCGGGGGGTCTTCGTGGGGCTTTCCATGGGGGGGTACCTCGCCTTTGAGCTCTTCCGGAGGGCCCCGGAGCGCTTCTTGGGCGTGGTCCTCTCCAGCACCCGCGCAGGGCCCGACGCGGAGGAGGCCAAGAGGAACCGCTACGCCCTTAGGGAGAGGGTGCTCAAGGAGGGGGTGGGTTTCCTGCCCGAAGCCCTCCTCCCAAGCCACCTGGGCCGGACGACCCAGGCCACCAAGCCCGAGGTGGTGGAGAAGGCCAAGGCGATCCTTCTGGAGGCTAGCCCCGAGGCCGTGGCGGAAAGCCTCACCGCCCTCGCGGAAAGGCCCGACTCCACCCCCCTCCTTTCCCGGATGCAGGTGCCCGCCCTGGTCCTCGTGGGGGAGGAGGACACCCTCACCCCTCCGGAGGAGGCCAAGCGCATGTGGAAGGCCCTCCCCGACGCCGCATGCTCATCCTTCCGGAGACGGGCCACCTCGCCAACCTGGAAAACCCCAAGGCCTTCCGCACCGCGCTTCTGGGTTTCCTCGCCGAGTTCTTTTAAAGCCGGAAGGCGTCCTCGAGGGTTAGGCGGAGGTCCAGGCAGGGCACGTACACCTCCTCGCCCTCCTCCTCCACAACCGCCTCCGGGGTGAGGCGGTAGGCGGTAAAGCGGCGCCTCTCCGGGTCCACCAGGAGGTAGACCTGGAGGCTATCCAGACTCAGGTACATGGCCCGTTTCTCCCTGCGGTCCAAGGCCTCGGTGGCGGGAGAGAGGACCTCCACCACGGCACAGGGGGCTTCCTCGTAGTACGGGTGGGGCGGGCCTTCCCCGCAGACCACCATCACGTCCGGGTAGTAGACCGCCTCGTCCCGGATGCGGAGCTTCATGTCGCTCATATAGACCCGGCACCCCCGGGGCCGGGCCGCCTCCAGGAAGCGGGCGGCGATATTCAGGGCCACCCGGTTGTGGAGGGCGCCGGCCCCGGCCATGGCGTAGGGAAAGCTCGGTAAAACTCCCGCTTCACAGGGCTTTCCGCCTCCTCTTCCAGATAGTGCTCCAGGGAAAGGGGCTTCCGGGCAAGCATTTTCTCCATGCTACCTCCGGACCCCCTCCCCTTTCGCTTCTTTCGCCCGGCCTACCCCAAAGAAGCCCCCTGGGGACCTCTTGCCGGGGCCCGCACGGGTCGGCCTCACTCCTCCTTGGGCTCCCGGGCCATAAGGGCCTTGAGGGCCGCCAGGGGGTCCAGGCCCCCGTAGGCCACCTGGTAGACGGCCTCGGCGATGGGAAGCTCCACCCCCGCTTCCTTTCCCCAGGCCACCATGGCCTGCACCGCGTAAAGCCCTTCCACCACCCCCCGGTCCTCGAGGCGCTCCCGGGCCTCCCCTCGCACCAGCCTCTCCCCGGCC
This sequence comes from Thermus sp. JCM 17653, assembly GCA_001311585.1. GTDB lineage: Bacteria > Deinococcota > Deinococci > Deinococcales > Thermaceae > Thermus. The sequence goes on along the minus strand of BBBN01000129.1, from coordinate 332 downwards.
CCGCGGTTGCGGGAGTAAAGGCTGTAGGCGGTGGCCAGGAGGTCCCCAAGGCCCGCAAGCCCGTAGAAGGTGGCCTCCTCTCCCCCAAGCGCGGTGCCAAAGCGGACCATCTCCCTAAGGCCCCGGGTGAGGAGGGCGGCCTTGGCGTTGTCCCCAAGCCTGAGGCCATCCACCATGCCCGCCGCCAGGGCCAGGACGTTCTTCACCGCCCCCCCGAGCTCCACCCCCCGCCGGTCCCGGCTGGTGTAGACCCGGAAGGTGGGCCCGGAGAAGAGGGCCTGGACCCGCCGGGCGAGGTCTTCCGGCCCCGCGGCCACGCTGGCCGTGGGGAG
>BBBN01000128.1 GCA_001311585.1 Thermus sp. JCM 17653 | reverse complement strand
CCGCTGGCTGGGAGAGGGGGCCGTCCTGGTGGACACCCGGGACAAGTTCGCCTTCGCCGGGGGGCACATCCCGGGGAGCATCAACATCCCCGCGGGGAAGAACTTCGCCACCTGGGCGGGCTGGCTCCTGCCCTACGGCCGCCCCCTCGTCCTCCTGGCCTACCCCAGCGAGGTGGAAGCCCTCACCCGGGCCCTCATCCGCATCGGCCTGGACGAGGTGGCGGGGTACATCCCGGGCCTAGAAGGCTACGCCCAAGGGGAGCTGGAGACCGTCCCCCAGGTCACCGCCAAGGAGGCCAAGGAGCTCTGGGAGAAGGGGAAGGCCTTCGTCCTGGACGTGCGGGGGCGGGACGAGTACCTGGCAGGCCACATCCCCGGGGCCATTAACCTCCACGCGGGCCGCGTCCTCGCCCACCTGGACCGGCTTCCCAAGGACCAGCCCCTCATCGTCCACTGCGTGGGCGGGGACCGCTCCAGCACCGCCATCAGCGCCCTCTTGGCCCACGGCTTCAAAAACGCCTGAACCTCACGGGGGGGATAAGGGCCTGGCAGGAGGCGGGCTTCCCGGTGGTGAAGGGCGAGGAGCTGGTGGAGGCCTAAGCGAGCCCACCCCGGCCTAGGCCGGGGTGGGTCGCCCAAACCCCAAGGAGGTTTTCCATGTACGAGACCCAGGTGCAAGAACTTTCCCCCGAAGAGGCCAAGCGGCTTTACGACCAAGGAGTGCCCTTCTTTGACGTACGGGAGGTGGAGGAGTACGCCCAGGCCCGGATCCCCGGGGCCCGGCTCCTCCCCCTCTCCGAGTTCATGGCCCGCCACGGGAGATCCCCAAGGACACCCCCGTGGTCCTCTACTGCCGCACGGGCAACCGCTCCTGGCAGGCGGCGGCCTGGCTTGGCGCCCAGGGGTACCGGGTGTACAACCTCGAGGGCGGCATCGTCCGCTGGTACCGGGCGGGGCTTCCCGTGGACACCACCCCCGTGGAGGTGGGCTACGCCGCCACGCCCTTTAGGGAGGTGGGGCCACGAGGCGGCGAAGCTTTTGCGGGAGGCCCTGGTGGTGGACGTGCGGGAGGCGTGGGAGTACGGGGAGGGGCACCTCCCGGGGGCGGTGAACATTCCCCTTTCCACCCTGCCCCAGAGGCTTTCCGAGCTTCCCAAGGATAGGCCCATCCTCCTGGTGTGCAACTCGGGGAACCGCTCGGGCGTGGCGGCGGAGTTCCTGGTGGCCCAGGGGTTTGACGGGGAAAGGGTCTACAACCTCGAGGGCGGCACCTACGCCTGGATGGGGGCGGGGCTCCCGGTGGAGCGATGACCCTGGCCCTCCTCGGCGCCCTCCTCATCGGCCTCTCCCTAGGGCTTTTGGGCTCGGGGGGTCCATCCTCACCGTGCCCGTCCTCGTCTACCTCCTGGGGGAACCCCCCAAGCAGGCCATCGCCGAAAGCCTGCTCATCGTGGGGGGGATCGCCCTCCTGGGGGCGATCCCCTACGCCCTGAGGGGGCTCGTGGACTGGAGGAACGTCCTCTTCTTCGGCCTACCCGGCATGGCGGCACCTACCTCGGGGCCTGGCTTTCCCAGTTCGCCTCCGGGCAGGTGCAGCTTCTCACCTTCGCCCTGGTCATGCTCCTCGCCGCCTACTTCATGGCCAGGCCCACCCCCTTGCGCCCCAAGCCGGGGAAGCGTAAGCCCTGGAAGATCGTCCTGGAGGGGCTTTCCGTGGGTGCTCACGGGGTTCGTAGGGGTGGGCGGGGGCTTCCTCATCGTGCCCGCCCTGGTCCTCCTGGGGGGGCTTCCCATGCACCTGGCGGTGGGGACGAGCCTCCTCATCATCGCCCTCAAGTCCTTCGCCGGCTTCTACAAGTACCTCCACCTCCTCCCCGCCCTGGGCCTCTCGGTGAACTACCAGGTGGCGGGGCTCTTCCTCCTGGTGGGGACCCTGGGGAGCTTCTTCGGGGGGAGGCTGGCCGTGGCCCTGCCCCAGGAGGGCCTGAAGCGGGGCTTCGCCCTCTTCCTGGTGGCCATGGGGGCCTACATCGTGGCCCAGAGCCTATAGACTGAGGGGGTGCCCTTCCGCACCCTCCTAGCCCTCCAGGCGGAGGTCCTTCCTGGGGCCTACCGCTCGGAGGAAGCCTTCCGGGAGCGGGTCTTCGCCCTCCTGAAACCCTTGGAGGGCACCCCCTCCCCCAGGCTTGCCGCCTTTCCCGAGCTCTTCGGCCTCCCCCTCCTCCTCCACCTGGAGGGGGAGGTTTCCTGGAGGGACCTCCTCAGGGATCCCCTCCTCCCCTGGCGGCGGGCCAGGCGGGCCTACGGGGTCTTCCACCGGGTCATGGCCGAGGCCGCCCGGGCCTTTGGGACCTACCTCCTTTCGGGCTCCCTCCTCTCCCCGCCTTATGAGGAGGAGCTCGCCCGGGGGCGGTTCAGCCGCACGCCCTTTTTCCAGAACCTGGCCCTCTTTTTTTTAACCCCGAGGGCCGCCTCCTGGCCCAGGTGCCCAAGATGGCCCTCACCCCTCCCGAGCGCTGGCTCAAGGGGGAAGCTTCGGCCCCCACCTGGTGGAGACCCGGGCCGGGCGGGTGGGGGTCCTGATCTGCCTGGACGGGTTTTTTGAAAGGCACCTCTCCCGGCTGGACGCCCTGGGGGCGGAAATCCTCCTGCAGCCCTCCGCCAACCCTGCCTCCTGGGACCGCCCCTGGCCCCAGGACCCTCCCGCAAGGAGGGGGAGGTCTGGCTGGCCTCGGCGAAAGACAGGCTTTGGGGCCGGGAGAACCTCCGGCTCCTCCTGAACCCCATGCTGAACGGGAAGGTCCTGGGGCTTTCCTTTGAAGGGCGAAGCGGCATCTACGCCCCGAAAGAGGCCCTCCTCCTGGCCCAAAGGCCCACGGGGGACGAGGCCCTCCTCCTCACCCTATAGCCGCTCGGGGAAGAGCCGGATGGGAACCTTGCGGATCAGAGCTTGGCGAGCCTCTCCCAGGCCAGGTCCTGAACCCGGGCCCTCAGGTCCTCCGCCACCTCCTCCAGGGGGTAGCGGCCCGGGGGGAGCACCCTCTCCAAGAGGATGAGGTGGAAGCCGTACTCGGTCCTCACGGGCGGGGAGACCTCCCCGGGCTTTAAGGCGAGAAGGGCGCTGGCAAAGGCCGGGAGGTAGGTGTCCACGGGCTCACACCCCAGGTCCCCCCCGGCCTCCTTGGAGCCCGGGTCCTGGGAAAGGGCCCGGGCCACCTCGGGGAAGGCCTCTCCCCCTCCAGGCGGGCCAGGGCCTCCTTGGCCTCCTCCAGGGTGGGGAGCAGGATGTGCCGGGCGCAGTAGAGGGCCCCGTGGCGGTACTCGGGGGAAAGGAGCCAGAGGGCCTTGAGGGCGGCGGGCGCGACCCTCAGCCGCTCCCGGTAGTGGCCCTCCAGGGCCTCGAGGGCCAGGGCCTCGGCGAGGAGGGTGCGGTAGGTGGGGAGGTCCGGCACCCCGGCCTCCTTCAGGGCCCCTTCCAGGGCCTCCTCGCTGGGAAAGGCCCCCTTGAGCTCCTCCACCCGGGCCTCCACGCTGTCCGGCAGGGGAAAGAAGCCCTGAGCCCGAGCCACCTGCAAAAGCGCCCTCTCCTCCGCCAGGGCCTCTAGGTAGGGGGCGCGGTACTGGGCGAGAAGGGCACGGGTCTCCTCCGTGTCGGGCAGGCCAAGCTGCCTCAGGCGCTTTGGGCGAAAAGGCCGAAGCGGAGCTCAAACTGGCTCCTGGTGAGGACCTCCCCTCCCACCTGGGCCACCACGGGGTCCTCCTGGGCCAGGGCCAGGGGGGCGAGGGTCAAGGAGAGGGCGAGGAAAAGGGCGCGCATGCCCCATGCTACCATGGGGGGCGTGAACGACCTTATCCTCCGGGCGGCCAGGGGCGAACCCACCCAAAGACCCCCCGTCTGGTTCATGCGCCAGGCGGGCCGCTACCAGCGCTCCTACCGGAAGGTCCGGGAGCGCCACACCCTGCCCGAGATCGTCAGGAACCCCGAGCTCGCCGCCCAGGTGACCCTAAGCCCGGTGGAGGAGCTCGGGGTGGACGCCGCCATCCTCTTCGCCGACATCACCACCCCCCTCTACGGCATGGGGGTGGACCTGGACCTGGTGGAGGGCAAGGGGCCCGTGATCCACCGCCCCATCCGGGACAGGGAAGGCGTGGAAGCCTGAGGGCCCTCGAGCCCGAGGAGGCGGTGCCCTTCGTGCTGGAGACCATTCGCATCCTCAAGCGGGAGCTCAGGGTCCCCCTCATCGGCTTCGCCGGAGCCCCCTTCACCCTGGCGAGCTACCTGGTGGAGGGGGGGCCAAGCCGCCACTTCCTCGAGGTGAAGGCCTTGATGTACCGGGAAGAGGCCCTGTGGCACCGCCTCATGGGGAAGCTCGCCGAGGCCATGGCCCGCTACCTCCGGGCCCAGGCCGAGGCGGGGGCCGACCTCCTCCAGGTCTTCGATTCCTGGGTGGGGGTCCTCTCCCCCGCCGACTACCGCCGCTACGTGAAGCCCCACATGGAGAGGCTCTTCCAGGCCCTAGGGCCCCTCGGGGTGCCCGTCATCCACTTCGGGGTGGGGACCATGGGGCTTCTCCAGGAGATGGGGGAGGCCGGGGGGGAGGTCCTAGGCCTGGACCACCACACCCCCCTCCCCTGGGCCCGGGAGGTCCTGGGGAGTACGCCCGTGCAGGGGAACCTGGACCCGGCGGTCCTCTTCGCCCCCAAGGAAGTCATAAGGCGGGAGGTGCGGAGGATTTTGGAGGAAAACGGCGGGCGGCCCGGGCACATCTTCAACCTGGGCCACGGGATCCTGCCCAAGACCCCGGAAGAAAGCGTGCGCTACGTGGTAGAACTCATCCAGGAGGTAGCGGCATGAACGTCCTTCTCATGGCCTACGGCACCCCCTACGCCCCCGAGGAGATCGGGCCCTACTACACGGACATCCGCCGGGGCAAACGCCCCCCGGAGGAGCTTCTGCGGGAGCTTTCCGAACGCTACGCCGCCATCGGCAAAAGCCCCCTGAACGAGATCACCCTGGCCCAGGCCATGCGCCTCCAGGCCCTCCTGAACCTCGAGGCCCCCCCCTACCCCAAGCG
>BBBN01000127.1 GCA_001311585.1 Thermus sp. JCM 17653 | reverse complement strand
CACGGCGCGGGGGCCCTCCTCGTGGCCGTGGCCGACCCCCTCTCCTTGGCCCTCCTCAAGCCCCCGGGGGCCTATGGGGCGGACATCGCCGTGGGGGACGGGCAGGTCCTCGGCCTCCCCATGGGCTTCGGCGGCCCCCACTTCGGGTATCTGGCCACCAAAAAGGCCTTCGTGCGCCAGCTTCCGGGAAGGCTCGTCTCCGAGACCGTGGACGTGGAGGGCAAGCGGGGCTATATCCTCACCCTCCAGGCCCGGGAGCAGTACATCCGGCGGGCCAAGGCCAAGAGCAACATCACCACCAACGCCCAGCTCACCGCCCTCATGGGGGCCATGTACCTGGCGGCCTTGGGGCCCGAGGGGCTTAGGGAGGTGGCCCTAAAGAGCGTGGAGATGGCCCATAAGCTTCACGCCCTCCTCCTGGAGGTCCCGGGGATCAGGCCCCTCACCCCCAGGCCCTTCTTCAACGAGTTCGCCCTGGCCCTCCCCAAGGACCCCGAGGCGGTGCGGCGGGCCCTCGCGGAGCGGGGCTTCCACGGGGCCACCCCGGTGCCCGGGGAGTACGGAAAGAACCTCGCCCTCTTCGCCGCCACCGAGCTCCACGAGGAGGAGGACCTCTTGGCCTTCCGGGAAGCCCTTAAGGAGGTGCTGGCGTGAGCTACCCCCTGATTTTTGAACGGAGCCGGAAGGGAAGGCGCGGCCTCAAGCTGGTGAAGGCGGTGCCCAGGGCGGAGGACCTGATCCCTGAGGAGCACCTGCGGGAGACCCCGCCCCGCCTCCCCGAGGTGGACGAGCTCACCCTGGTGCGCCACTACACCGGGCTTTCCCGCCGCCAGGTGGGGGTGGACACCACCTTCTACCCCTTGCTCGTGCACCATGAAGTACAACCCCAAGCTCCACGAGGAGGCGGCGCGGCTCTTTGCCGACCTCCACCCCTACCAGGACCCGAGGACGGCCCAGGGGGCCTTGCGGCTCATGTGGGAGCTCGGGGAGTACCTCAAGGCCCTCACGGGCATGGACGCCATCACCTTAGAGCCCGCCGCCGGGGCCCACGGGGAGCTCACGGGGGTTTTGGTCATCCGCGCCTACCACGAGGACCGGGGGGAGGGAAAGACGAGGCGGGTGGTCCTGGTCCCCGACTCGGCCCACGGTTCCAACCCCGCCACCGCCAGCATGGCGGGCTACCAGGTGCGGGAGATCCCCTCGGGGCCTGAGGGGGAGGTGGACCTCGAGGCCCTAAAGCGGGAGCTCGGCCCCCACGTGGCCGCCCTCATGCTCACCAACCCCAACACCCTGGGCCTCTTTGAAAGGCGCATCCTGGAGATCTCCCGGCTTTGCAAGGAGGCCGGGGTCCAGCTCTACTACGACGGGGCCAACCTGAACGCCATTATGGGCTGGGCCAGGCCCGGGGACATGGGCTTTGACGTGGTCCACCTGAACCTCCACAAGACCTTCACCGTGCCCCACGGCGGGGGCGGGCCCGGCTCGGGGCCGGTGGGGGTGAAGGCCCACCTCGCCCCCTACCTCCCCGTGCCCCTGGTGGCCAAGGGGGAGGAGGGCTTCTACCTGGACTTTGACCTCCCCAAGAGCATCGGCCGGGTGCGGAGCTTCTACGGGAACTTCCTGGCCCTGGTGCGGGCCTGGGCCTACATCCGCACCCTGGGGCTTCCGGGGCTTAAGAAGGCCGCGGCCTTCTCCGTCCTCAACGCCCGCTACCTGAAGGAACTCCTCAAGGAGAAGGGCTACCGGGTGCCCTACGATGGGCCTTGCATGCACGAGTTCGTGGCCCAGCCCCCCCAGGGCTTCCGCGCCCTGGACCTCGCCAAGGGGCTTTTGGAGCTCGGCTTCCATCCCCCCACGGTCTACTTCCCCTTGATCGTCAAGGAGGCCCTCATGGTGGAGCCCACGGAGACCGAGGCCAAGGAGACCCTCGAGGCCTTCGCCGAGGCCATGGGGGAGCTTCTAAGGAAGCCCAAGGAGTGGTTGGAGGGCGCCCCCTATTCCACCCCGGTCCGCCGCCTGGACGAGCTCAGGGCCAACAAGCATCCCAAGCTCACCCACTTTGACGAGGCATGAACCAAGGGGCGGGTCCCATCCCCGCCCCTTGGGTTTGGCCTCGGCTTACTTCTCCACGGGCAGATTGGCCCCGGTCCAGGCCTTGAAGCCTCCCAAGATGCTCTTCACGTTGTAGCCCTGGCCCCGGAGGAAGACCAGGCCCATGGCCCCCCGGTGCCCGATGCCGCAGTAGATGATGATGGACTTACCCTTGGGGATCTCGCCGATCCTCTTGGGTAGGTTGCGGATGGGGATGTTCACCGCCCCGGGGATGCGGCCGTCCTTGAACTCGCTGGGTTCCCGCACGTCCAAGACGAAGACGTCCAGGGTGTCCATCATCTGCTTGGCCGCCGCCGGCTGGATGCCGTAGAAGTCGGCGGGAAGGGCGGTGAGGAAGTTGCCCAGCTCCCGCACCGTCAGGGCGGAGAAGGTGGTGGTGGTCGCCTGCGCCAAAACCGGAATCGCTGCCAAAAGCCCTAGCCAAGCCAGCTTCTTCATGCCTTTCATGACACACCTCCTTACTTCCCTAGGGGCCTTAAGTCCCTAAAGGCCCAACCCTTGCCACTGGCCCACCAGGACCCAGAGGGCCCTCAGGCCAGCTGCCGCCACAAGCCCCGCCCAGGGGGCGAGGCGCTCCTTACCGAAAGCCCCGAGTCCCAAGAGAACCAAGAGGAAGAAGGGGAGGCCTGCCTCCTCCAGGAAGTGGCCCCGGGCTCCTGGGACAGGGTTAGCGGGTAGAGGAGGGCTAGGAAGAGGGCCGCTCCCAGGGCCATCCTCAAAGGAGCCCTGGCCCAAGGGCTTCCCAGAAGGGTTGCCAGGGCCAGGGCCAGGCCCAAAGCGGTGAAGGGGAAGGCCCCGGCCAAAAGGGCGTTCCATAGGGGGCGGTTCAGGTTCACCGCCAAGGCCATTCCCGGGTAGCCCAGGGCCACCAGGCTGAAGAGGAAGAGGCCCCAGGTAAGGGGTTTCCTAGGTCCTTTGCCCAGGTAAAGGAGCCCCCCCGTGAGGAAGGAAAGGGCAAGCCCCCAGGAGCCCCACCAGATGGGGCTTTGGGGGTGGAAGGAGAGGAAGAGCCAAATGTGGGTGAAGCGGAAGCGGGCGGGGGACTCCGCCCAAAGCACCAAGAGGTCCAAGGCGATGAGGAGGAGGGCGAGGAGGGTGTAGCGCCGGGCTTCCCCGTGGCCTTTGAGGTGGAGGAGGGCTGCCAGGAAGGCCATCCCTCCCGCCAGCCCCACCAGGATGAAGTGCAGGGCGTTGGTCCAGTGCCAAAACTCCCCTGCGTTGGGCAGGCCGTAAAACTCAGTCATGGCGCACCTCGCTTTCCCGGGTAAGACCCCTTTTGGAAGGGGCGTTGAGGTAGTAGAGCTTGGGCCTTGTGCCCAGCTCCGGCCGCAAAACGTCCACCCGCCCGGCCTCCTCGAGGGCCTTGACCACAGGGCTTTCCGGGTCGTCCAGGTCGCCGAAGGCCCGGCAGCGGGTGGGGCAGGTTTCCACGCAGGCAGGGAGCTTTCCCTGTTCCAGACGGTGGGCGCAGAAGGTGCACTTGTCCACGTAACCCCCGGGGTGCAGGTAGCGGGCCTCGTAGGGGCAGGCGGCCACGCAGGCCCCGCAGGCGATGCACTTTTTGGGGTCCACCAGTACCAGGCCGTCCTCCCTTTGGTAGCTCGCCCCCGTGGGGCAGACGGGGACGCAAGGGGGGTTTTGGCAGTGGAGGCACTGCTCGGGCCGGAACTCCACCGTGAGGTCGGGAAAGACCCCCAGCTCCCGCTCCCGGATCCAGAGGCGGAAAACGCCTGGGGGCACCTCGTTTTCCATCTTGCAAGCCACGGCGCAGGCGGCGCAGCCCACGCAGAGGCTGAGGTCTATGGTCATGGCGTATCGGGCCATCACATCCTCCTTTCCTCGAAGGGGCGGCGGGCCAAGGAGGCGAGGGAGGGAAGCCTAGGCCTTTCCGCCTTTTCCAGCCTGACGAAGTTCACCCTGAGGCCCGCCCCGCCGGAGATGGGGTCCAACTTGTACCGGGTCTGGAGGTAGTTATCCGAGGCCCCCCGGCTGTGGGCCACCTTCATCAGGGGGGCCTTGTGGCCGAAGCCGTGGACCAGGTAGACGCAGTCTTTGCGGATGCGCTCCGTGGCCTTGACCCGCACCGGGCCCTCCCGGACCCCGTCTTGGTTCACCAGGTAAACGTAATCCCCGTTCTTGAGGCCGAGCTTCCGGGCCTCCTCGGTATGGATCCAAACTTCGTTCTCGGGGTCCATCTCCATGAGCACCCAGTTGTTCTGGGTGCGGGCGAAGGTGTGCACGGGGCTGCGGCCGTAGAGGAGGCGTAGAAGCCTCAGGCGGGGGCTCGGGGGGCGTGTAGACGGGAAGGGGCGGGTGTCCGGCTTGCTTGAAGGCTTGGCAGTAAAGCTCGATCTTCCCCGAGGGGGTGCCGAAGGGCAGGCGCCCTTCCTTTTCCCAGTCCGTAAGCCAGGGCTTTCCCTTCTGAACCAGGGTGCCCATGCCCTTCAAGGTCTCTAGGTCAAACCCGATGCTCTGCAAGCGGGTGTCCAGGTACTCCTCAATGGTCTTCCAAGGGAAGTACTGCTCTAGGCCGAGCCTAAGGCCCAGCTCCCGGGCGATCCACCAGCCGGGTTTGGTGTCAAAGAGGGGCTCGTGGGCGGGTACCCGGAGCTCTATGAAGGGGGTTTTGTGGGCCACGGCCACCAGGTCGTCGTAGCGCTCCAGGTAGGTGCCTCCGGCAGGATCACGTCCGCCACATCACGTGCTCCTGGGGCAGAACATCGATGGCCACGTAAAGGTCCAGCTTCTTCAGGGCCTCCTTGGTGCGCGGGACGTTGGGGATGGAGTGGAAGAGGTTGATGCCGTAGGCGAGAAGCCCTTTGATGGGGTAGGGCTCCCCGGTGAGCATGGGCTCAATGAGCTCCTGGATGGCCGTGGTCCTGGCGAAGAACTTGCCCTTGTCGGCGCGGGGGCGGAAGCTTCCGGTTCGTGGTCGCCCCCCGTGGGGCCCGAGCATCCCCCGGCGGCGGGTTCCAG
>BBBN01000126.1 GCA_001311585.1 Thermus sp. JCM 17653 | reverse complement strand
CCGGGCCCAGGAGGTAGCCGTGCGGGCGGTGGTGCAGCGGGTCTCCGAGGCCTTCGTGGAGGTGGAGGGCGAGGTGGTGGGGAGGATCGGCCTCGGGTTCCTCGTCCTCCTGGGGGTGGGGCAGAAGGACACCCCGGAGGACGCCCTCTACCTGGCCCGCAAGATCGTGAACCTGAGGGTCTTCCCCGACCTGGCGGGCAAGATGAACCTCTCCTTGAAGGACGTGGGGGGGGAGGTGCTTCTGGTGAGCCAGTTCACCCTCTACGCCGACACCCGTAAGGGCAACCGCCCCTCCTTCGCCAAGCGCCCCGCCCGACCAGGGCAAGCGGCTCTACGAGGCGGCCGTAGAGGCCTTCTTGGAACAGGAGGTGCACGTGGAAACCGGGGTCTACGGGGCCCACATGCGGGTCCACCTGGTGAACGAGGGCCCCGTGACCCTCCTTTTGGACTCGGAGGAGCGCCTTAGGCCCCGCTAACCCAACCTCTCACATCCCTCATGAGGCGAAAGCCTACCATGAGGTGCGCTTCCCAAGAAGCGCGGGATGGCGATGAAAAAAAGTAGAGCCCAAGGACTGGATCCCCCTCATCAAGCCTTATACCAAGCCCCACACGGCCCGAAGCCTCCGCCAGGTGGCGGACACCCTCCTTCCCCTCCTCGCCCTCTTCTACCTGGCCCACAAAGCCTCTCCTACTCCCTCCTCCTCGCCCTGGCCCTGGACTTCCTGGCGGCCCTCTTCCTGGTGCGCCTCTTCATCCTCCAGCACGACGCCGGGCACGGCTCCTTCTTCCCCAAGAAGTGGATGACGACCTCCTGGGCTTCTTCGCCGGGTCCTTACCTTGGTTCCCTACCATTACTGGCAACTCTCCCACGCCCGGCACCACGCCACCAGCGGCAACCTGGACAAAAGGGGCGTGGGGGACATCTACACCATGACCCTGGAGGAGTACTTGAAGGCCACTCCCTGGGAGCGGTTCAAGTACCGGGTCTACCGCAATCCCTTCGTCATGTTCTTCATAGGGCCCATCTACGTCTTCCTGCTCTCCTACCGACTACCTCTGGGCTACGGCGCAGACAAGCCCTCGGTGCGCAACTCCGTGGCCCTCACCAACCTCTTCCTGGTCCTCCTTTGGGTGGGGATCTACCTGGCTTCGGCCTTAAGACCCTCCTCCTCGTCTACCTCCCCATCCAGTACTTCGCCGGAATGGTGGGCATCTTCCTCTTTTACGTGCAGCACCAGTTTGAGGACGCCTACTGGGAGCACGACCCCCGCTGGGAGCACCTCAAGGCCGCCATGGAGGGGAGCACCTACCTGAAGCTTCCCAAGGTCCTGCAGTGGCTTACGGGGAACATCGGTTTCCACCACATCCACCACCTGGCTCCCAAGATCCCCAACTACCTCCTGCCCAAGGTGCAGGAGGAAGTGGACCTGGTGAAGGTGGCCCCCACGGTGACCCTGAAAGACGCCTTTCGGATCGCCTTCGCCGACATGCACCTCCACGACGAGGAAAGCCGGAAGCTCGTAGGCTTCAAGGAGGCCCACCGCCGTCTGCGCCAAGCGGAAAGGCTGGCTAGTGGCGGAAGTGGCGCACGCCCGTAAAGACCATGGCCACCCCCGTCTCGTCCGCCGCCCTTATGGACTCCTCGTCCCGCAGGCTTCCCCCAGGCTGGATGATGGCGGCGATGCCGTAGGAGGCGGCCAGGCGCACCACGTCGTCAAAGGGGAAGAAGGCGTCGGAGGCGAGGACAGCGCCCTTCGCCCTCTCCCCTGCGGCCTCTAGGGCGTGCCTCGCCGCCCAGAGCCGGTTGGTCTGACCCACGCCGATGCCCAGGGTCATCCCTCCCTTGGCCACCACGATGGCGTTGGAGCGCACGTGCTTCACCACCTTCCAGGCGAAGTGGAGGTCCTGCCACTCCGCCTCGGTGGGGGTTTTTCGCGTGACCACCCGTAGGGCCACCGGGTCCTCGGTGTCGGCGTCCTGGAGGAGCACCCCACCCGAAGACGCCTTAGGTCCAGGTAGGGGCCGTGGGCGGGGAAAGGAACCTCTAGAAGCCGAAGGTTCTTCTTGCGGGATAGGACCTCCCGGGCCTCTGGGCTGAAGGAAGGGGCCAGGACCACCTCCAGGAAAACCCCCGCCATGGCCTCCGCCGTGGGACCGTCCACCTGGCGGTTAAAAGCCACGATGCCGCCGAATATGGAAACGGGATCGGCCTCGTAGGCCTTCTGGTAGGCGTCTAAAGGGGTCTTGCCCAAGGCCACCCCGCAAGGGTTCTGGTGCTTCACCGCCACGCAAGAGGGTTCGGCGAACTCCGAGACCAGGTTCCAGGCGGCCTCGGCGTCCAGGTAGTTGTTGAAGCTCATGGCCTTGCCCTGGAGGACCCGGGCCTCCAGGAGGGCCCCCTCTCCCCTAAGACCCGGTACAAGGACGCCTCTTGGTGAGGGTTCTCCCCGTAGCGCAAGGAGGCCTCCCGCTTGAGGACCAAGAACTTTTCCTCAGGGAACTTCTCCCCGGCAAGCCACTCGGCGATGGCGGCGTCGTAGCTCGCCGTGTGGGCGAAGGCCTTGCGGGCAAGCTCCCGGCGGAACTCCGAAGAGGGCCCCGCCCTCAAGGCCTCCAGGACCCTCGGGTAGTCCTCGGGGTCACAGACCGGAAGCACCGCCTGGTGGTTCTTGGCCGCCGCCCGGAGCATGGCGGGCCCGCGACGTCTATCTGCTCCAGGGCCTCGAGGAAGGAGGCCCCCCGGGCCACCGTCTCCCGGAAGGGGTAGAGGTTCACCGCCAAGACCCCGATCCTTTCCAGGCCCAAGGCCCTAAGCTCCTCCTCCTGATCGGGGCGGGCGAGGAGGGCGGCGTGGACCTTGGGGTGAAGGGTCTTGACCCGCCCCTCCAGCACCTCGGGGAAGCCCGTGAACTCGGAGATGTAGGTTACGGGAAGCCCGGCCTCACCAAGGCCCTATAGGTCCCCCCGGTGGCGAGGAGCCGGAAGCCCAGCTCCAGAAGCCCCCGGGCGAAGTCCAAAAGGCCCCTTTTGTCGGAAACGGAAAGGAGCGCCCACATAGAAGGGATTGTACCGGCTAGACTAAGGGGGATGACCATCTACGAGGCCCTCAAGGAGACCATCAAGGAGGCCATGAAGCCCGGGACCAAAAGACCCTGGACTTCGCCCGGGTGGTGAAGGCCGAACTGGACCGCAAGGGGGACGGCAAACCCCTTCCCGACGAGGAGGCGGTGAAGGTGCTGCGGGCCCTCAAGGAGATCGCCCTGGAGCAGGGAAACGCCTTCGAGGTGGCCTTTCTGGACCGCTTCCTTCCCCAGGAGATGAGCGAGGAGGAAATAGAGGCCTGGATCCGGGAACACGTGGACTTCTCCCGGTTCAAGACCCCCCTGGCGGCCATCGGGGCGGTGACCAAGGCCTTAGGCCCCAGAGCCCCCGGGGAAAAGGTGCGGCGGGTGATCGAGCGGATGACGCGATGAGCCCTGGGAGCGGCTGGCCCTCGAGGAGATCCTCTCCGAGCCCGTGCGTTTGGTACGGGAGCGGCTCAGGACCCACACCGGCAAGGAGCTCACCTACATCTACCGCCCGGGACCGGTGGCGGCGAGCTTCGTCCTGCCGGTCACCCAGGAGGGCACCGCCCTCCTCATCCGCCAGTACCGCCACCCCACGGGGAAGTTCCTTTTGGAGGTTCCCGCGGGCAAGGTGGACGCCGGGGAGACCCCCGAGGAGGCGGCGCGAAGGGAGCTTTTGGAAGAGGTGGGAGCGGTGGCCAAGGCCCTTCTTCCCCTGCCCTCCTTCCATCCCCAGCCCTCCTTTACCGCGGTGGTCTTCCATCCCTTTCTGGCCCTAGAGGCCAAGGTGGTGGCCGAGCCCCGCCTCGAGGACGGGGAGCTTTTGGAGCCCGTAGAACTCTCCCTAAGCGAGCTCTACGCCCTCCTGGAGGAGGGCAGCATCCAGGACGCCTCCACCGCCCTCACCCTTTTCTACGCCCGGCCCCACCTGGAAGGGTTGGGCCTCCTGGGGTAATACCACCCCATGCTGGCCCAAGCCAGCATGGGGGCCCCGGTACCGCGCCTGGGCTTAGGCGAAGGACTCACGCCAAAGGGGTATAAAACCCCGCAAAAGGGCGCATAAAGTTCGCCTGGGAAAGGGCCGGAGGGCCTGGTAGACTGGCGGCGTATGAAACCCATGGTAAGAACGCCCCTACCGGGGCCCAAGGCCAAGGAGCTCCTCGCGCGGGGGGAAAGGGTCCTCTCCCCCTCCTACATAAGGCCCTACCCCTTCGTCCCCGCCCGGGGCCAGGGGGTCTTCCTGGAGGACGTGGACGGGAACGTGTTTTTGGACTTCATGGCGGGCATCGCGTGAACACCACGGGCTACGCCCACCCCAAGGTGGTGGAGGCGGTTCGGGCCCAGGCGGAGCGCTTCGCCCACGTCTGCTTCTCCGACTTCACCCACGAGCCCACCCTCTCCCTGGCGGAGCGCCTTGTGGCGAGGCTCGGGGGAAAGTACCGGGTCTTCTTCGGAAACTCGGGCACGGAGGGGATTGAGGCCGCCATCAAGCTCGTCCGCCACCACACGGGGCGCCCCTACCTCCTGGCCTTCGCCGGAGCCTTCCACGGAAGGAGCCTGGGGGCCCTTTCCCTTACCGCCAGCAGGAGCGCCTACCGGAAAGGCTTCGGCCCCCTCCTGCCCGGCGTCTTCCACATCCCCTTCCCCAACCCCTTCCGCCCCCCCCTGGGGGCCTCCCCAAAGGACGTGGGCGACGCAGTTCTGGAGCACCTAGAACACCTCTTCCGCACCGTGGTCCCGCCGGAAGAGGTGGCAGCCTTCTTTGTGGAACCCATCCAGGGCGAAGGGGGGTACGTGGTGCCCCCGCCCGGCTTCCTTCCCCGGCTCAAGGCCCTTCTGGAGCGCCACGGCATCCTCCTGGTGGCGGACGAGGTGCAGACCGGGGCGGGCCGCACCGGGCGGTTTTTCGCCCTGGAGCACGAGGGAGTGGAGGCGGACGTCTACGTCCTGGCCAAGGGCTGGCCTCGGGGTACCCCTTGAGCGCCCTCCTCTTCCGGGAGGAGCTGGGAAGCTGG